>CADBQK010000334.1 GCA_902796775.1 uncultured Lachnospiraceae bacterium | reverse complement strand
CCGACTGCTATGGAATCTGCCAATGTATTCTCTTCCATCGGCTGCCAGTCCATGCCGGTCTCCACCGCCCGGTTGATCGGACAGCATCCGGAGGCTTGTGCGGAGATCAGCGCAGGCAGGCGGGGGATCAGCCCTGCCGCATGCAGATCCTTAATCCCCTTCCACAGGCCGGATATCGTGCAGCCGTCCCCTACAGAGATGGCAATATAATCCGGCACCTCCCAGCCAAGCTGCTCCATGATCTCAAAGGCGACGGTCTTCTTTCCCTCTGAAAGATAAGGATTGATTGCAGCGTTGCGGTTGTACCAGCCCCATTTGTCGATTGCCTTCTTGCTGAGATTAAAAGTATCTTCATAATTGCCCTGCACGGAAATGACAGTTGCTCCGAAAGTCATCAGCTGTGCGACTTTTCCCTTTGGAGCCCTCTCCGGCACGAAAATATAAGTCTTCATCCCGGCAGCGGCGGCATTGCCTGCCAGTGAGGATGCAGCATTTCCTGTAGAGGAGCAGGCAATCGTCCTGGCACCGGCCTCCCAGGCCTTGGCTACCGCCATTGCGGATGCGCGGTCCTTGAGGGAAGCGGTCGGATTGATACCGTCGTCCTTCACCCACAGCTGCCCCAGCCCCAGCTGCTTTGCTAAAACAGGCTCTTCATAGAGCGGAGACCAACCGACCCGCAGCGGGGTGTCCGGTGTATCCTCACGTACAGGGAGCAGCGGACGGTAACGCCAGATATTCATCTTGCGGTCACCGGCCAGGGTTTCCCTGGTGATCTTCCTGCTTATATAGTCATAATCATATTCGATATCAAGGATCCCGCCGCAGCTGCAGGTACGCAGATCCGGCGTCGCTTCATAATGCTTTCCGCAGCGCACACAGCGCGCGCCCGTCACATGCTTCATATCGCCCAAGCCCCCTTGCTCTTTCTATTTCCTTCGCATTAAATCAATATCGCAGTCAATCAATATCACGAAAACGTCATATCATGGAGATGTCATATCATGGAGATGCCATATCGTGGTGATGTCCAAGATACTTCTGCCGCTTCCTGACATGGCAGATTGCCCTGACCTTTTGACGCCTTAATTATCATATCCCCTGACAGACTTTTAATACACGTCAATGTCAGGGGATATAAAAGCTGCTTTTACAGGCTCTTCAGGAGCCCTGTTTTCTCATTAAACTCGTCAATCAGTGCATCAAGCTCCGCGGCCTGAGCGTGTACGGCATCCCAGGTGCCTTCCGAATCGTACCACTGTGCGTTCAGATCCCCGGCATCCATCCCCTGCTGCTCAACCCAGGTGTAATATTTCAGGTTATGCACACGCTTGCGCTGCTGGTAATTCAGCTCCGCCATGCTGTCTGTCTTCAGATTCAGCATATGCACCGCATGGTCGATCTCGGCGGCGGTCTCTGAATACGGACCGAACTCGTCATTCAGCTCCTCGATTCTGGACTTGTACATGACTGCCGAATCGGTCAGCACTGTGCAGACCACATCCTTCTCGGTGAATTCGTAATACTTCGCCATCTTGATGCAGCACAGGACATTGGCAATACCGGAGATGCCCATCCAGGTGAACTTCTCGATCTGCTCCTCATCCATGCCAAGGCTCTTTAAATATGCCTGTCCTTCCGGCAGATTGAACAGGCGCAGCAGTCTCTGGCTGTCCTCATCATCAATATCGATGACCATATCGGTATTCTTAACATTGTGGACCCACGGGATGTGCTTGTCACCGATACCCTCGATGCGGTGGCCGCCGAATCCGTTCTCCAGGATCGTCGGACACTGCAGAGCCTCGCCGACAGCCAGTTTAAGCTTCGGATAGCGCTCTTTCAGCAGGTCTCCTGCAGACATGGTCCCGGCGGATCCTGAGGTAAAACAGGCACCGGAAAATCTCTGGCCTGGCTTCTTGACAGCCTCAAACAGATCAGACAGGGCTCTTCCCGTTACATTGTAGTGCCAAAGCGGATTGCCCATTTCCGCAAACTGATTAAAGATCATCATGGCGGGATCCTGCTTCAGCTCCCAGGTCTTGTCAAAGATCTCTTTTACGTTTGATTCACAGCCGGGCGTCGCAATGATCTGGCTGGCAATTGTCTGCAGCCATTCAAAACGCTCACGGGACATGTTTTCGGGAAGGATCGCGACGGACTCGCAGGCCAGCAGTTTGGAATTGAATGCCCCGCCTCTGCAGTAGTTGCCGGTAGAAGGCCAGACTGCGTGATGACGGGTAGCATCAAACTGTCCGGTCACCAGTCTGGGTGCCAGGCAGCCAAAAGAAGCGCCGACTTTATGACAGCCAGTCGGGAACCACTTGCCAGCCATCGCCAGGATCCGGCACGGAACACCGGAAATCTCGCTGGGAATCTCTACAAAATTGGGATATTTACGGTACAGTCCGCCTGTCTCCTTTGCTTCATTCTTCCAGCTGATCCTGAAGAGATTCAGCGGATTCACATCCCAGAGACCGACACCCTTCAGTTTCTCTTTTACCTTATCTGGTATCTTATCCGGGTCCTCCATCTGCGCAAAAGTCGGAATGATCACCCCATGCTCTTTTGCATTGCGGATATTGTTTTCCAGCCCCTCCTTACAGATTGTCAGATCAATTTTACCCATGGATTCATCCTCCTTTTCAGTGCTCATCCATCATCAATCAAGGTGTTTCATAAGGAAAGCCTGATGATCATCCAGCGCTCCCTTAGCAAGATCATAATTACCGGTGCAGACCCCTCTGACAAGGTCGACGTGTGTCTGCTGGAAGCGCTCATACTCCTCGACACTCCCTTTCCCGACACTCTGCCGTACATGCCGCACAAACTTATCCAGGAGCTTATTCAGCGCCAGATAATTGGCGATCACAAGCCGGTTCCCGGAGGCCTCCACAATCGTCTGGTGGATCATCTTGTCTCCATAACTGCGCTCGGACTCGTCATCACTGTTCACCAGGATCCCGGCATAGCTCTTAAGCAGCTTTTTCTGCCCTTCGGTAATATTCTGCGGCGCCAGCAGGATAGCCTGCAGCTCCGCCGCATAGCGGAATCCGCAGATCTCCCGGGTGCTCAGCTCATCCAGAACATACATCATCGTCATGATCTGGACGAGATTATGATCAAAATAGCCTGCGATATAATTCCCGCTGCCCGGGCGGTTGGATACCACTCCAATCACCTCCAGAACTGTTAATCCTGTCCTCACAGCTCCTCTGCTGATCCCAAGCATAGCGGAAAGCTCCCTCTCCGAGGGAAGCCTTTCCCCGATTTTGATCTTATCATTTACGATCAGGTCTTCCACAAAATCTATCAGTTTCTGATAGCCATCATTCTGCAACCCCATTCCCTGTACCCCCATACATCAGCAATGGCCTATTCACTATTAATGCAATATGTCTCAATGCCATATAGCGAAAGTGCTAAATGCTTTTCAGACGTTTCCGCCCTCTCCCCTGAATCTATGTCAGGATATTGTTCTGCAGGTAAATGTAATGCTCATCCAGTGCCTGTTTGGCCATATCATAATCTCCGCGGCAGATCCCTTCTACAAGCATCTGGTGCGTAAGCTGGAATTTCCGGTTTTCATCCGGGCTTCTCATACCTACTTTCTGCTGAACATGTTTGATCACTTTATCCAGCAGTTTATCAAGTGCCAGATAGTTCGCAATGACCAGCCGGTTGCCGGAAGCTTCCACGATCGTCTGGTGGATCATCCGGTCACAGTGGATACGCTCCTGCTCATTATCGCTGGTCATCATGATATCCGCATAGTTTTTAAGCAGGCGTTTCTGGATATCCGAAATATTCTGCGGTGCCAGCATGGCAGCCTGCAGCTCTGCAGCATAACGGAATCCGGTGATCTCCTTATAAGTCATATCATCCAGCGTATACATGATCGTCATGATCTGGACCATATTTTTCTCAAAAGTCTCTGAGATATAGTTCCCGCTGCCCTGTCTGTTGGAAACCACGCCAATGGCTTCGAGCACCGTCAGACCTGTCCTCACAGCGCTTCTGCTGATCCCGAGCAGATCTGATAACTCCCTCTCAGGCGTTAATCGGTCTCCCAATTTCAGTTCTCCATCTAAAATCTTTTGTTCGATATAGTCAATTAGCTTTTCATAAGCTGCCTGATCTGCTGCCATATATCACTCCTATTTATTTGTCCTGCCACCGCTGTGTTTTTCTGTACCACATACGGCAAGCGCTACAAGATTCGGCCTCTTTTTTCTATTATCTTACACTATTTTGCCAAATTGGGCAACCATTTCTTTTTGGAAAAACTGGACTTTATAAAAATAATCGGTCAACCAGTTGGTTTCATTGGTTGACCGATTCTGAAATCCGCTAAATCTATTGACAATTACCTGATTTTAAGTATATAATATTCGAAAAGAGCCCTGCAGCCGCCCTAACTGGTTGTCCGGTGTCTGTCAATTTCCAGCAATTACCCTACAAACCAACAAGTGGTTTGCCATTGACTGAAACAACTTCTATTCAGACACAAGGGCTCTTCTTTTTATGCTCTATTGAAAAAGTCTCCAATCACTGAACATGATCCGGATATTGTAATCCAGTACCATAGACTGCAGTTTGGCGTACGTATTTGTTGTAGAACCGTAGAGTTCCACTCCCTTTTGATCTGCATAGGTACAAAAGCTTTTGTTCAGGCACCCATAAGATACATCTAAATAAGTATATCCCTTCTCTGCTGCCCGGTCAGCCGCCTGATAGCAGCTCTTAAGTGATTCCGGTGCGGGTGACGATTTCCGTTTATTGTAGATATAGACTGTACCGGTATTCTCATTATACTCTGCTGCCGCTCTCTTCACTTCATCCAGATTTCCATGATAAAACGAACTGAACAGCACATCTTCAAGTGGGATAAAGCTTCGCACGATCTTCACAAGACGCCTGGCTGATTCGGGAGACATCTGCTGTGTCTTGATCTCTATCACAGGATGTATCCTGTATTTACGGCATATTGCAAGATAATCTTCCAAAAACGGCAGTTTTTCATAAGGGTAGCGGGATATGTTTTTCCCTTTTTTTGCCCGCAATGAGGAAAGGCGGGAAGGCCTGGAAGAGCATATATCTCTATTTACCCCGTAGATCGCATTGACATTCGGATTGTGGCAGATGGCAAATCTGCTTGTGTCCGGATCGGAAGGCACTTCAGGTGCCGTTTCCCAGACATCGCACTCAATCCCCCAGAACCCTGCCTGCCCGGCAAGCGAAAAGGCTGCCAGGGTGTTTTCCGGTGCCATAGAGGATAATCCCCTGTGTGCTACAAAACGGATATCTTTCTTGCGGATCGCTTTTATCTTCAGTGAAATGCTGCCCTTCACTTCATGTCCATCCTGTGAAACAGCTGAAATAACAACCTTCCCGGCTGCTTTCCCCTTAACTTTTCCGGTGCTGCTGACAGTGGCAATGCTGCTGTCTGAGGATTTCCATTTCAGTTTACTGACAGCGCAGTCTGATGGCTCCACAATGGCCTGCAGCTCAGCCGTAAAGCCTGCGTAGAGCTCACCCGGACCCTCTATCCTGATCCCGGAAACAGGTTTCCCGACGATGATTTTGACTTTTTCGGACTTTTTCCCTGAGCAGGAGGCATAAACTGTCGTTTTCCCTTCAGCAAGTGCCTCCACCACACCTGTCGATCCGATACGGATGATCTTTGTATTCCCTGCATGCCATTTTATGGGGGCAGAAGGTTTCTTCCCTTTACCGGAATAGCTGACCTTGGCAGACAGTTTATACTTACTGCCCGCTTTCATGACATAAACTCCGGAAATATTGCTGATCCGGACACTTTTTACCGTCTGCTGTGATTTTTTACTGTTTGTTTTCCTGGTCTTTGCCTGGACAGGAAACAGAAAACCTGAAGCAGCAGCCAGCATGACCAGCAGACCAAGCACTGTTTTCAGTGGAAAACAATGTGTTCTGTTATGTCTTTGCATCATTTCCCTCTCCTCAATGATCCGAACGGGCATATGCATTTTTCATATGGTTGGAAGCCGTATCCAGAACTTTCCCCAGGATCTTCTCTGTCTCTTCCCGAAGGATTTTTTCAATCGACCGGTTTGCATCTACAAGGAGCTGCTGTACATCTTCTGTGCTTCCCGAAACGATCCGGCGATCGCATTGCACCAGCCGGGCTCTTGCTTTTGCGGCAACTCCTTCCTGATACCGTTCAATATGTGCGATCGCGGTTCCGTAGGAAGCATCTGCCAGGGCTGCGATCAGCCTGCTGGCCCAGTAGAAACTGCCGGTTGACACCTCATCCCCGGTCACAGCAAGATACTCCGGAACCTCAGTAATATTGGCATACAGAGGAACCATGGCGTTAAATACATTGGAAGCAAAAGCAAGCCACAGCAGGGAGCGGCAGGATGCCGGCATATATGGACGGATCTGCACCATACCCATGAAATCTGTACGGTTGATGCCGATGCTTCTAAATGCCCCTCTCCATTCGGCAGAGCCATAGGCTGCATACGGATCATATGGAGTCCCCTGGAAATGAGATGAAAGTACATATTTGATATCTTCCGGAGTGATCTTTCTCTCCGGCACCATGCACCAGGGCAGATCATCTGACAGAGGTCCATATTCCGCATCCGGTCCGTCCCAGCGAAAACTGCCGGGGTTGAAACAGCGAAGCATATACCATACTCTTGGAGTGTTGTAAATATGGTCTGCATCATTCCTCGTACCGAAAGCATCCCTGGCTGTAAAACGTCCGCTATTGGACACATCAAGAAACGCGTCTTCCATAAATTCTTTCAGGTCCCGGCTGCAAAGATGCTCTCTGCCTTCTCCCAGTGCATCAGCAAGATCAAAAGCATCGATTCCCTGCTGGTTTGCCATAACCACATAACAGTCATCCGGTACTCTCTTTGCGATCCAGTGATGGCCGCCGATCGTCTCCATCCACCAGACTTCCTGCTCATCTGAGAAAGCCACTCCATTCATCTCCCAGGTGCCGTACTCTTCCAGGAGTTTCCCCAGCCGCTGCACTCCCTCCCTGGCGCTGCGGATATAGGGCAGGACAAGGGTAACGATATCTTCCTCTCCAATACCGCCGATCCTCTCCGGCTCCTCTCCTTCTGCTTTCTTATATACAACAAGAGGATCTGCCCCGAGCACCCGTTCATTGGATGCGATCGTCTCCGTCGCAGTCATTCCAACATTTGCTTCATTTACACCGCAGGCAGCCCAGAGCCCCTCTTTTTTTGAGGCGTTGGGCACACAGATATAGCGCATCGGATCATCAGGCAGGGGAATGCGTACATGGGACAGCACTGACTCATACACGCGGGGCTGTTCATCCGGCAGCACAACAGTAAACTTTTTCGGCGTAAATCCTCCTGCTCCGGAATCATCATTGCGGGCAATCAGTGTGGATCCGTCGTAAGTAGCTTTTCTTCCGGCTAAAATGGTTGTACAGGGCATCTTGCGTCTCCTCTCTAAGAATCTCCATAAAGCATCCCGGATCAGACCGGATGTTAGATCGTCAATTCATTCAATTTGTCATTATATCGTTTTATTGTTATTCTGTTTAATTGTTATATTGCTTTACCGTTTTATTATTTTATCGTCAGAGGTTCCGGTTTTCTGACTGTTTCATGATCAGGAATCTCCGCTATGTCTGCCTTCTGATCTGACATATTTAAAGATCTGGATGATAACAGAAGGTATGAATGCAAAGACCCAGACAAGAAGGATCGGCATGATCCCCAGCTGCGATACGCCAAAAGCTGTTTTAAAAACCGGCAGGCGGAGAATACAGTGCAGCAGGAGGGCACCCAGTGCAAACGCACCGACCGACCACATATTGGATGTCAGGCCCAGCTTAAAAATGCATTCCCTGCTGCGGCTGTTGAATCCGTGGAAAAGCCTGGCCAGGCATAAGGTTGCAAAAGCCATCGTTGAACCACTCACTGCGCCAGCCGTCATCTTTTCGGAAACACCGGGTACGATCAGGTAGCCCAGGCCGGCCAGAAAGGCTGCGCAGACAGAAAGAGAAATCAGTATACCGCTGCCGCAGATAGACCAGAGGGTCTGGCGGTTCAGCACGGATTCATCGCGGGGTCTTGGTTTCTGGCTGATCAAAAGCCGATTAGCCGGCTCCATAGAGATTGCCAGTGCAGGGAGAGAATCCGTGATCAGATTGATGAACAGCAGCTGCACAGCTGTAAAGGGGGTCGGCAATCCTGACAGTGAAGCAAAAAGGACCACAACAATCGCCGCTGCATTTCCTGAAAGCAGATATTTGATTGCACTCTTAATATTCTCGTATATATTTCTCCCGTTCAGGACAGATTTGATAATGGTGGCAAAGTTGTCGTCCGTCAGGATCATGGAAGCGGCATCTTTCGCTACCTCTGTCCCGGTGATCCCCATCGCGACGCCGACATCTGCACTCTTGAGGGCCGGTGCGTCATTGACGCCGTCCCCTGTCATAGCACAGATATGGCCTTTGGCCTGCCAGGCCCGGACAATGCGGATCTTGTTTTCCGGAGATACACGCGCATACACACTGATATTTTCCAGCTGTGCATTCAGCTGTTCCTCGCTCATACTGTCCAGCTCAGGTCCGGTCACGGCAATATCCTCATCTTCCATGATCCCGATCTGTCTGGCAATAGCAGAAGCAGTCACTTTGTGATCACCGGTGATCATGATCGGACGGATCCCGGCACTGATACAGTCCGCTACTGCCTGGGCAGATTCCTTTCTGGGCGGATCCATCTCAGCCAGCAGACCTATGTAGCTGAAACCTTCTTCATCCTCAAAACCGATCTCCCGCTCGCTTCCGATCTCCTTCACGGCAAAAGCCAGTACCCGCAGGCCGCTGTCCGAGAGCATAAAGTTCTCCTCGGTCAGCTCCCTTTTAACTCTCTGGGTAAGATTTTCCGTGCGCTGCAGGATCACATCCAGTGCCCCTTTGGTGAACATCAGGTATTTCCCATCGATCTTATGGAGCGTGCTCATCAGTTTCCTGCCTGAGTCGAAAGGCACCTCCGACAAACGGGGATAATCGGCAAGGACTTTCTCATACTCCTCGCGGCCGTTCTTTGCAATAAAATAATCTACAAAAGCTGTTTCTGTCGGATCGCCTATCACTTCTCCATCAGCAAAGCGGGAGTCATTGCACAGGATCGACGCCATACGAAGGAGCCGGTCGCTTCCCTCATAAGCATGCTCATATTCAACTGTCATGCGGTTTTGCGTGAGTGTACCGGTCTTATCGGAACAGATGACGGAAACACAGCCCAGTCCTTCCACTGCATTCAGGTCTTTGATGATCGCATTCTGATCTGCCATGCGGGAGGTCCCGATGGCCAGCGAGATCGTAATGATCGAGGAAAGCGCTTCCGGGATCGCGGCAACTGCCAGGGCGACTGCAAACAGCAGGGCGTCGGTCACTCTCATCCCGCGCCACATACTCAGGGCGAATACCAGGATACAGATTGCCATAATGGCTATGGACAGCTTTTTGCTGAAATTGTCCATCGTCACCTGAAGCGGTGTCTTTCCCTTCTCGACTTCGTCCATCAGGCCGGCGATCTTGCCAAGCTCGGTCTGCTTCCCCACTGCCGTAACAACAGCACTTGCTCTGCCGTAGGTGACCAGGGAACCGGAAAAAACCATATTGTACTGATCGCCAAGAGCGACATTCAGGTCTTTGATCAGATCGGCATTTTTCTCTACAGCCTGTGACTCTCCGGTAAGGGAACTCTCATTAGTCTTTAAAGAGAAGGCGTCGATAACACGGGCATCTCCGGGCACGATATCGCCGGCTTCCAGTACAATAATATCTCCGCACACCAGCTCCTCGGCCGCAATCACATGCTCCCGGCCTTCCCTCACCACTTTTGCCGAAGGAGAGGACAGTTTTTTCAGGCTCTCCAGAGACTTCTCTGCCTTCACATACTGCACTGTCCCGAGTATGGCATTCATCACCAGAACGAACAGAATGACCACTGTACTGGCGGCACTGCCGGTTATTGCCGAAATGATCGCGGCAATGATCAGGATCAGTACGAGCAGATCCTTAAACTGCTCAGCAAAAACCAGAAAGACGCTTTTCTTTTTTACCTCAGCCAGAACATTCGCTCCATACCGCTTCCGGCTCTCCTCAACATCAGTTTCCGACAGGCCTTCCGGCCCCGAACCAATCTTCTTCATCGCCTGCTGCGGCGAAAGGTTATAATATCTCTTTTCCTGCTGCTCCATTACGATTCTCCGAAATACGCCGGTCTCTTTATATCTGCGTGATCGTAAAAACAGACAAAAAAGACCTTTAAGACAGACTGTGACCCTGTCTTAAAAGTCTCGCTGTTTCAAGTATCTGCGGGCTGCATCCTGCATCTTTTCTCTTTTCTCTTCTGATCAGCTGAGTCCGTGTGCAGGCCTGTGCAGCCGTCCTGACGCATAATACTGCTGCCCTGCAGGGGCAGCCGCTACTCCCTCTTAAGTAAGTATCCCAACTATAACATATATACTCTGAAGGCGCAAGAAAAAATAGAATGGTTGACCTGAAAAAGGAGACATATTATAATGAACAGGATATCGTCCGCTTTCTTTGCAGCAAAAAGGGCAGACCGATAGACCGATAAAACAACTGACTTGAATAGATTTGTATCTGCTTTACAAAGTCTACAAAGGAAAGGATCTTAAGAATGAACAAATACAGGGATTATGACAACTATCTGAAAGAATATCCTTCCGAGGACGGTTATTTCGGAGATTACGGCGGCAACTATCTGGACAATCCGGATCTGATCGAGGCATTTAATGAATATGCCCAGGGCTACAATACGATTGCCCAGTCTGCACAGTTTATCGCTGAGCTGCGCCGTATCCGCAGGGATTTCCAGGGGAGGCCCACACCGGTCTACCACTGCCAGAATCTTTCTAATCTGCTCGGACGGACACAAATCTACCTGAAACGGGAGGATCTCAACCATACCGGTGCTCACAAGCTCAATCACTGTATGGGCGAGGGCCTGCTTGCCAAATACATGGGTAAAAAGAAACTGATCGCGGAGACCGGAGCAGGCCAGCATGGTGTGGCGCTTGCCACTGCGGCGGCGTATTTCGGGCTGGAGTGCGACATCTATATGGGTGAGGTGGATATCGCCAAGCAGGCTCCGAATGTGACCCGCATGAAGCTCCTCGGTGCCAACGTGATTCCGGTCAGTTTCGGCCTGAAAACTCTGAAGGAGGCTGTCGATGCTGCATTTTCTGCATACTCCAGGGAATACAAGGATGCAATCTACTGCATCGGTACTGCTGCAGGCCCCCATCCTTTCCCTCTGATGGTGAGGGATTTCCAGTACTGCATCGGTGAGGAGGCCAGGGAACAGTTCCTGTCCCAGACCGGACATCTGCCGGATCAGGTTACAGCCTGTGTTGGCGGCGGCTCCAATTCTATCGGCATGTTCCTGCCCTTCGTAGCAGACCCGGTCGAACTGGTCGGTGTCGAGCCTCTCGGCAGAGGGCCGAAGCTTGGCGATCATGCTGCTTCCATTAACTATGGGCAGGTAGGCGTCATGCACGGCTTTAAGAGCATCATGCTTGCAGATGAAAATGGAGAGCCTGCACCTGTCTACTCCAATGCAAGCGGTCTGGATTATCCGGCTGCAGGCCCGGAGCATGCCATGCTGCATGAAATGAACCGCGTCACTTACACGACAGCTGATGATGATGAAGCCATGGAGGCCCTTTTCCTCCTGTCCAAATATGAAGGGATCATCCCTGCGATCGAAAGTTCACATGCGCTGGCATATGCGATCAGAGTGGCCCGTACCGGCATGACCGGCTCGATCCTGGTCAATCTCTCCGGCCGCGGCGACAAAGATCTGGACTATATCGTAGAGCATTACGGATACGGACCGGAACATCTGGCAAAGATGGAGCAGCAAAGGCAGAAATAAGCCAACTGGTATATCTGCAAAGCGCCAGGGATCATAAGTCCCTGGCGCTTGTATTTTGCCTGTATAGTCTTTTATAAACCGGCTTTCTCATCAATGACTGCCCTTTCCCCCGGGGGCAGGATAATACTTTTTCGTATATTCCGTGACCAGATCATCCATGGCGTAGCTCATGCATAATCTGGAGAGAAATCCATCAGTCCCTCCGGATGCCAGAAACTGTTCATTATCCTGCGCATCCTCCCTCTCTATGATCTGCAGGGCTTCCCCCAGCTTGTCCGCGGGCATGGAGTATCTTTCATGCTTTACGATAGCCTGCCGGATCAGCTCCAGTTTCTTTTCATTCTCAATTTCTTCATATTTCTCCTCCAGATACTCATCAAGTGTATCATACCCCAGACCATCGATGTACTCGCTCTCGCCCATGCCTGCATCCTTACAGCTTGCGTCCAGTTCTTTCAGCAGATTATCTCTGCCCGGAAGATCTGCCTTCATTTTTTTCGGTAGTTTCACCTGGCAGGAGTCGAGAAGAGCGCTTTCGAGCGCTGATGATATATTGGCGCGAACGGTATTCATCGTATTGGTCTCTACTATTCTCCGCATGTCCTTTTTGAAATCAGCGACAGACGCATAATCTCCAAAACCTGCCGCATCTTCATCGGTCATTGTATCCTGTGCAATCCGTTTTTCCTTATAGATCCCATTTACTTTTATTTCATAGTTGATGGTCTTTCCGGCCAGGTCACTGGCCCGGTAGTCCT
>CADBQK010000333.1 GCA_902796775.1 uncultured Lachnospiraceae bacterium | reverse complement strand
CAGGGCTACCGTACGCTGAAGGAGCGTTCCGCTATCGTACGTTTCAAGGTAAAGGATGAGGAAAATACATATTTTCTTGCCTGGACGACCACTCCCTGGACACTGCCTTCCAATATCGCGCTCTGCGTGAACCCTGAGGAAATCTACTGTAAGGTAAAGGCTGCAGATGGGAAGAACTATATCCTGGCAAAGGCTCTGCTGGATTCCGTTCTGGTACCGGCGGCCGGCCCGGCAGAGTCCGGTGAGGGCAAAGGAAAGAAAGGGAAAAAGGGACAGCAGGAAGAAAAGGCTGACAAAGAGGCAGCTGCCGCTCCTGTTCCTGCTTATGAGATCCTTCAGACCTGTACCGGCAAGGAGCTGGAATGGAAAGAATATGAGCCTCTGTATGAGTGCGCCGGAGAAAAGGCAGCAAAGCAGGGGAAGAAGGGACATTATGTGGTCTGTGACGATTATGTCACCATGACAGATGGTACCGGTATTGTCCACATTGCACCCGCCTTTGGTGAAGATGATGCCCGGATCGGCAGGAAATATGATCTTCCGCTGATCCAGTTTGTTGATGAAAAAGGATGCATGACTGAGGAGACTCCTTTTGCAGGAATGCGGACAAAACCGTCTGCAGCAGAGCTGAAGGCAGATCCGCCGGCTATCAGTGCTGACCCGGAGATCCTGAAGGATCTGGACAAATCAGGGAAACTGTTTTCCGCACCGAAGTTTGAGCATGATTACCCGCACTGCTGGCGCTGCGACACCCCGCTGATCTATTATGCGAGGGAGTCCTGGTTTATTGAGATGACAAAGGTTCGCGAAGACCTTGTACGCAATAACAATACTGTTAACTGGATCCCGGAGGGTATCGGCAAAGGCCGTTTCGGGAACTGGCTGGAGAATATCCAGGACTGGGATATCAGCCGTGACCGTTACTGGGGCACGCCGCTGAATGTCTGGGAGTGCGAAGGCTGCGGCCACCGCGAGAGCATTGGCTCGATTGCGGAGCTGCGGGAGAAAGCACCGGACTGCCCGGCCGATATCGAGCTGCACCGTCCGTTTATCGATGCGATTACTTACAAGTGCCCGCACTGCGGCAAGACGATGCACCGCGTACCGGAGGTCATCGACTGCTGGTTTGATTCCGGAGCGATGCCTTTTGCACAGCATCATTATCCGTTTGAAAATGAAGAATTGTTTAAGCAGCAGTTCCCGGCAGATTTTATTTCCGAAGCCGTAGATCAGACCCGTGGATGGTTCTATTCGCTGATGGCGATCTCCACACTGATCTTTAATAAGTCTCCGTTTAAAAATGTAATCGTGCTGGGACATGTGCAGGATGAAAACGGACAGAAGATGAGCAAGTCCAAGGGGAATGCCGTGGATCCGATGGAAGCGCTGACCAAATACGGTGCTGATGCGATCCGCTGGTACTTCTACTCCAACTCTGCTCCCTGGCTGCCCAACCGTTTCCATGAGAAGGCTGTGCTGGAAGGCAGGAGCAAGTTTATGGGGACACTGTACAATACCTATGCCTTCTATGTGCTGTATGCCGAGATCGATCAGTTCAATCCGATGGAGCACAGTCTGGAGTATGAGAAGCTCCCTGTTATGGACAAGTGGATCCTGTCCCGTCTCAGCTCTGCACTGAAGGCAGTAGACGAAAATCTGGCGTCATACAAGATCCCTGAGTCTGCCAAGGTGCTGCAGGATTTTGTGGATGATCTGAGCAACTGGTATGTGCGGCGCTGCCGTGAGCGTTTCTGGGCTAAGGGCATGGAGCAGGATAAGGTAAATGCCTATATGACACTGTTTACCTGCCTGACCGACATCTGCAAGGCGGCTTCTCCGATGATTCCGTTCATGACGGATGAGATCTACAGGAATATCGTAACCAATGTCGATCCGGATGCGCCTAAGAGCATTCATCTGTGCGACTTCCCTGTCTGCAGGGAGGAATACATCGATCAGGAGCTGGAGGCAAATATGAAGAATGTCCTCCAGGTGGTCGTACAGGGAAGAGCCTGCCGCAACAGTGCAGCGATCAAAAACCGTCAGCCGATTGCAAAGATGTACGTCAAAGCTCCGTTTGAGCTGAATGAGTTCTATGTCGATATTATTCGTGACGAGCTCAATGTTAAGGAAGTTGTTTTCACAGATGATGTGAGCGGCTTTACCAGTTACAGCTTTAAGCCGCAGCTGCGCACCGTCGGTCCGAAATACGGAAAGCGTCTCAACGGTATCCGCCAGTATCTGGCCGAGGTGGATGGGAATGCGGCAATGACCCAGATCCGCGAGTCGGGAGCACTCCGGTTTGACGTAGAGGGCGATGAGATCGTGCTTACAGAAGATGACCTTCTGATCGAGGCTGCCCAGATGCCCGGGTACGTTACAGATACGCAGTATGATGTAACCGTCGTGCTGGATACCAACCTGACTCCTGAGCTGATCGAGGAAGGTTTTGTACGTGAGATCATTTCCAAGGTGCAGACCATGCGTAAAGAGGCCGGTTTTGAGGTCATGGACCATATCCGGCTCTATATTGCCGGGAATGAGCGGATCGAAGAGCTCGCCCGGAAGAATGTGGAAGTCATGAAAGGGGAAGTCCTGGCGGATGATGTTGCTCTCGGCAGCGAAGGCGGCTACGCAAAGGAGTGGAACCTGAATGGAGAAGATGTAAAGCTTGGTGTTGAGAAGCTTTCTTAAAAAGCAAACCGGGGTGAGTCAGGTGAGTCAGGGGACGTATCTTCTGACTCACCTGGGCGAGTCAGAAGATACGTCCCCTGACTCACCTGACTCACTCTGTTTATGAATCGATCAGGCATGAGAGTAAAAACGAGAGAGGGGATCTGTCTTAATGGGTTTAAAAAAGATAAAGAAGCAGGAGAGAAAGTTCCGGAAAGAGGTTTTCCGGAAGGAAGTGATCGATAATCTGAAGGCGAATTTCCGCAAGACACCGGATACAGCCTCCAGGCAGGAGATCTTTCAGGCAGTCTCGACCGCAGTGCGCGATTTTATCGTGGATGACTGGATCAATTGTCACAGGGAGTATGTCAACCGCGATGTGAAGAAGGTTTTCTACATGTCCATGGAGTTTCTGATGGGTCGTGCGCTGGGAAACAATCTGATCAATCTTTGCGTTTACAAAGAAGTACAGGAAGTTCTGGATGAGTTTGGCGTGGATCTGAATCTTCTGGAGGATGAAGAGCCGGATGCAGGTCTAGGAAACGGCGGTCTGGGCAGGCTGGCAGCCTGTTTCCTGGATTCGTTGTCAACTTTGAATTACCCAGCCTACGGCTGCGGGATCCGTTATAAATACGGTATGTTTAAACAGAAGATCGAGGGCGGCGAGCAGATTGAGATTCCGGATGACTGGCTCAAAAACGGCAATCCGTTTGAGATCAAGCGGCCGGAATACTCCCAGGAGATCCGCTTCGGCGGGAATGTCCGTATTGAGTGGGATCCCGAGCTGGGAAGGAACCGCTACATTCTGGAAAACTACAGCTCCGTTATTGCTGTTCCCTATGACATGCCGGTTGTTGGTTACGGTAACGGCATGGTCAATTCCCTGCGTATCTGGGATGCACAGCCGGTGACGGAATTCAACCTGCATCATTTTGATAAGGGCGAGTATGACAAGGCCCTGGAACAGCAGACACTGGCCCAGTCGATCGTCGAAGTCCTCTATCCGAACGATACACATTACAGCGGCAAGGAGCTGCGCCTGAAGCAGCAGTATTTCTTCGTTTCCGCTACGCTGCAGCAGGTAGTCAAGAAGTTTAAGGAAAACCATGACAATCTCAGGGATCTCCCGGATAAGGTCGTTTTCCAGATGAATGATACGCACCCGACGATCACGGTACCGGAGCTGATGAGGATCCTGGTGGATGATGAGGGGCTGGAGTGGGATGACGCATGGGATATCACCACACGCTGCTGCGCTTATACCAATCATACGATCATGTCAGAGGCGCTGGAGAAGTGGCCGGTAGATCTGTTTATGAGGCTGCTGCCGAGAGTCTATCAGATCGTCGATGAGATCAACCGCCGCTTCGTCATCCAGATTGAAGAACGGTATCCCAACCAGTACTGCAAGGTCAAGAATATGGCCATCATCTATGAAGGCCAGATCCGGATGGCCAACATGGCGATCGTGGCTGGCTTCTCCGTAAATGGTGTAGCAAGACTGCACACGGAGATCCTGAAGGAACGCGAGCTCAGGGATTTCTATGAGATGATGCCTGAGAAGTTCAATAATAAAACAAACGGCATCACCCAGAGGCGTTTCCTCCTTCATGGCAATCCGCTGCTTTCAGACTGGGTAACAAAGAAGCTGGGTACAAAGGACTGGGTGACAGATCTTTCCCTGATCAAGGGAATCGCTCCACTGGCAGATGATCCGAAAGCCAGGGAAGAATTTGCGAATATCAAGTACCAGAATAAGCTGCGTCTGATCGAATATATCCGGGAGCACAACGGGATCGATGTATCTCCGGACATGATCTTTGACGTGCAGGTCAAGAGGCTCCATGAATACAAGAGGCAGCTTCTGAACATTCTGCACATCATGTATCTGTACAACAAACTCCGGGAGAATCCCTGGATGGAGTTCCATCCGACGGTCTTCATTTTCGGCGCTAAAGCAGCGGCCGGTTATAAGACAGCAAAGCAGACGAT
>CADBQK010000332.1 GCA_902796775.1 uncultured Lachnospiraceae bacterium | reverse complement strand
GTCTGTATGTCCGCAGTGGGCGCAGATACTGCAGCTGCTTTTCTTTTTTTCTGCAAACCACCGGATAATGAGTGCCGTCCCGATTCCGATCATAACCAGATCGCACAAACCGTGCACATCGACATTCATCCCTGTGATCCTGCCGGTTTCATCAAGGACAGCCTTTCCAAGATAAGAGGAGAGGAGACAGAGACTGACCACAGCCATGATCTTTCCCAGATAGAATGTGCAGAAAGCGCGCACGGACTGGCGTGCATCTGCCGCGTGGGTCGTCAGATACGTAAACAGGACAGCGCTGACTCCGGAACCGCAGCAGCTGCCGCAGCCCATGCCGACAGAAGCCGCTGTAACAGTTCCCTGCAAAAGCCATATCATAAGCCTGCCTTCCCCCTTTCCGATGCGATCAGTGCCGCTCCGATTGCCCCGTTAAACTGCGGATAGGACGCAACATAAACATCCCGCATCAGTTCATCTTCAAATGCCCGGTGAAGCCCGGTGTTCAGGGCACCGCCCCCGGTCATCAGAATATCCCCGCCCTTTTCCGACTTTTTCATCATCTTGATGATCCGGCGGGCCATGGAGAGATGCATGCCGGAGAGAATGTCGCGGCGGTCGTATTTTCGCGCCACGAGGGAGATGACTTCAGACTGGGCAAAGACTACGCAGGTGCTGTTGATATCGCATGGATTGGTGCTTTCCAGAGAGAGCGGGCCGACCTGGTCGATCGTCGTTTCCAGGATCTGGGCAATCACCTCCATGAACTTGCCTGTTCCGGCTGCGCATTTATCATTCATGCTGAAATTCTTGACAGTATAATTACTGTCCAGATAAATAATCTTGCTGTCCTGCCCGCCGATATCGATGATCATGCCGGGACGGTATTCTTTTGGTGCCGTCAGGCGGACACCGTAGGCATGCGCTGTTATTTCGGAAATATCATCGTCCGCGGATTCCAGCACCTTCCGGCTGTATCCGGTCGCCATGACACCTCCGACCTGCGAAGCATGGATCCTGTTTTGCAAACAAAGCTGTTCCATCAGTTTTCTTGCGGTACCGTCATTATCGATCCCGGTGCCGTGCACCATGGTATCAACGACAGTGCCCTCTGTGATCATGGCAGCCTTCAGGTAGGTCGAGCCACCGTCCAGTCCTATATAGTAGTTTTTCATTGGTTTTTCCTCTTATGATGCTCAATATCCTTTCATTTATTAAGGATGTCATTAAGTGGCAGCGAAACTTCATATCCTTACTCCATCTGATGGTGCAGGCTGCATCCATAGAGAAGTATCAGTGTTTCGGCTTCAGCTTGATCAGCTCAATAAATGCTTCAATGCGGATCCGGAGCTGTTCCACATCTTCCTCGTTGTAATCGCTTTCCAGCCGGATCACCGGGATCCCCAGTTTTCCCAGCTCTTCTTCAATCAGTGTGTACTCATAATCATAGACCAGGCATCCGCGCAGGACGTGATAGATGACGCCCTGTATCTGGTAGTCACGGATCATCTGGCGCAGACGGTAGATTCGTTCCGTATTATTCACAAAAGTCGGACAGGAGCAGGGCCGGATCGCCTGGTTTGCCAGTGCCCGCAGCATGCCTTCAAAGCTTTCATCCACTACAACAGCAGGATCGGACAGGCCGCGTTCTCCCATGCAGGTCTCGTCGGCTGCCAGGATCCCGCCCATTTCTTCAATCAGGAGCGGGATCTTCATATTCGGGAAGATGACAGGTGAACCGGTGATCATGATGCGGGGCCGGTTTCGCATAGTCACTTTCTGGCCTTGCGCGATCCTTTCTTCCATTTCCCGGTTGAGGTCATGCAGACAGCTGCTCCAGTCATTCATATGCATACAGGAAGCTGCGTTCATGATGCTCAGGATATGCGTGCCCCACATCAGGTAAGGCATCTGTTTTTTCAGCTGCAGAAAGCGGGAGAGTTCATATTTGGCCTGTCCGACTGTATTCATACCACGGGCAAGTGCTTCCCAGGTGACAGGTCTGCCTGTCACTTCTTCCAGCTTTTGGGTGAAACGGTACAGTTCCTGCACGTACTGGTCAATGTCTTCATCTTCCCTGCCGGCCGGGATATGAAGAGGGAAAACTTCATGCGTTTTTTCAAGCATTTCTACGATCTTTTTCTTACAGTCACAGGTGATGGGGACAGTCATCAGACTGCAGTCACGATACAGCGGCATCATTTTCATGTCCTGGAATCCTGCAACGGCCTTGACCAGCGGGCAGGCATCCCGGGGAAAGAGATCATCTCCGATTGAAAAGGCAGTGTAGCTGCCGCTGCAGAGTTTGACCGGTATCGCTCCTGCCGCATAGATCAGTTCCTGGGGAGCCATTACGCAGTAAGTGCCGATCAGTTTTCTGTTATAGCCGGCCAGAGGGTGCTGCATATCGACATAAGCGGTCTGCAGTGTATCCAGAAAAGGCTGCAGAGCCTGGGGCATACTGCCCAGCTCCTTCATACGCCTTAGATAGCCGGCGCTGGTGGCAGATGCCCTGCGCCGGAAACGTTCTTCCTGACGTGCGCGTTTTTCTGCCTCCCGACTGGCCAGTGATGGAGAACTATTCTGGGCTGGAGCGCCAGTTTTGGCTGGAGCGCCGGTCTGGGCCGGAGAGTCAGTCTGTACCGCCCGGACCGGTCTATGCTGCTGCCTGGAATCATCTCCATTAACCTGAGCTTTTCTGGTGAATGAATCGATCGGAATGATCTTATTCATTTCCGGTCGTGTGCCGGTATCATTTCTATCCTGTTTATCCTTGTAAGTATGATTCATATCGATTTATCCTTTAAATCCGGACATGACCTGTGTCCTGGATGCCGTGTAGAATTTCTTCCCTGCAAAGGCCAGAGCCAGAGCCCCATCTTCCGGACATTTGCGTACGCATTCTCCGCACATAATACAGTTTATATCCGTTACATCGGTGTGTTCGCGTTCTGTGTAGATCATCTTGACCCCCATGGGGCATGCTTCATAACATGCTCCGCATTCGGTGCAGGCAACAGTGTCCTTTTTTACCCTGAAAGGAGAAACTCTGTGAGCAAGACCGATCAGGTAGCCAAGAGGGCAGATATTGCACCAGAAGCGGCGCTTGAAAAAACTGCCGACCAGGACCAGGATCATCATAAAGCCGCTCAGGTAGAGACTGACTTTCATGCCGGCCAGGATCGGAGAGGTGGCAAGGGCAGGGCAGAAACTGCAGAATTCTGCTCCTGCAAAGGTTAGACCGAAGAGCAGCAGGATCATCAGCCACCGGACCGGCGCCAGAAGCCGGTAGCGCTTTTCATTCATCGGGAAAGCTTTTTCTCTGGTCTTCTGACGGATCAGATGCATCGTATCCTGGATGAGTCCCATCGGACAGAGAAAACCGCAGATCGTGCGGCCCAGAAGCAGGGCGAAGCCGATCGTGGAGACAAAAAACAGGATGACACCACTGAGGCTGTACTCTTCAAGAAGCCGCGGGATATGCGCAAGAAAATAGCAGCTGCTCTCAATCAGCTGGTCTCTGTTTGTGGCGCAGGCAAGTACCGGAAGATCGATTCCGGCAATGGTAAAGCCTGTCAGGATTCCGCCGAACATGACGATTACAGAGAAAAGGATCATACAGGTCCAGCGGATTGTCATAAAACCGGAACGCTTCTGCCCGATGATATGCACCTTGCCCGGACGATTGATGCCGGCGCATGCCTGCTGCCGTTTTGCACGGGCAGCTTCGAGAGGATCGAATCGTCTCCGCAGCCGGATGAGCAGGCAGATGATCCCTGCTGAGAGCAGGATGATCAGCAGCAGGGGGAGGAGACGCACCAGATGCTGCAGGGAGAAAAATTCCGACAGGCTGGTGTGGATCTGTTCTTCTTCATAAATAAAGAACGGGAATTTCTCTGCAAAAAATGCCAGAATGGCGATCCCTGAGCATACAGCTCCCAGAATGATCCTGTTTCTTGTCCGGTTCATAGCGCGACCCTCCCTGCCAGGCGTCTCTGTACAAGCATTTCACGAAATGCCTCCATACGGATACGCAGCTGCTCTACATCCTGATATTGGTAATCGGTCTCCAGCCTGAAGAGCGGAATTCCCAGCTCCTCAAACAATTCTTCATAATACAGCAGCTCAAAGTCCTGTTCGATCTGTCCTTTCAGTACATGCAGGATGACACCCTCTACCGGCTCGGCCTCCAGCAGATCCCTGACCCTGCTGCGCTGTACTTCATTCTTCATAAAAGAAGATGAAACGTCATTTCTGTACCACGAGCGTGCGATAAGGCGGACGATCTTTTCTGCGCTTCGGCCGCCCTGTGCGATCCTGGGGATGGTATAAACCATACTCAGAGATGCATCCATACTGCATAGTACACTCAATCCGGTACTGTCAAGGAGCCTGGGGAGCTTATCATTTGGAAAGTACAGCGGAGAACCAAGGACCAGGACACTGGGGCGGGGCACCTTTTTTTTCGGTACATTCCCAGCTCTTTCTTTGATTTCTTTCATCAGAAGGTGCATATGCCGGATCCATTCTTCTTCGTCATCTGTCCAGTAAAGGGAGTTTTGCACCAGGATACGGCCGGTGAGAGATATTCCATCGCCCAAGGCTGCCATCAGGCGGATGAATTTCTGCATACAGCTTCTCGCCTGGACCGCCTGACGGACAGCGCGGCGCAGCGATGAGGCATTTACGCTTCCATGTACATGCTCTGCCGCAGCTTCTGTCATGCGGATCATCTGCTGTGCCCATTTATCTTCGGATGCTTTGTCATTCCGAATTGGAGGGATATCTACGGTGAAGACCTTTTTTCCGCTTTTTGTCAGCTGGTAGGCGATCTTGCGCAT
>CADBQK010000331.1 GCA_902796775.1 uncultured Lachnospiraceae bacterium | reverse complement strand
TTGACAGAATCACTTGACAACATCGTTCAGGGTGATACCCTTTTGACACCATCGCAGTACAATGTCAATCACGATCCATCGAGTGGCTATAAGAAATTCGACTACATCTCGATCAATCCACCTTTCAAATTGGACTTCTCCAAAACACGAGATGCTATTGAGAACAACTGGGCTAATACAGACCGCTTCTTTGCGGGTGTTCCAAAGATTCCAAACGCCAAAAAAGAATCCATGGCCGTTTATCTTCTTTTTATCCAGCATGTTATGTGGAGCTTGAAGGATGATGGCCGTGCGGCGATCGTCTGTCCAACCGGTTTCTTAACTGCTCAGGCAGGAATTGAGAAGGCAATCAGGGAAAGACTGATCAATAATAACTGGTTAAAGGGTGTTGTTTCTATGCCTTCCAATATCTTTGCGAATACCGGAACCAATGTATCCGTGCTTTTTATCGATAAGACAAAGAAAGAAGACGAACAGAACGTCGTTTTGATCGATGCGTCAAAACTCGGCGAAAAGCGTAAGGAAGGTAAAAATCAGCGTACAGTATTAAGAGATAAAGAGATTGAAATGATCATCGATACTTTTAACAAACAAGAGGTCAAAGACGATTTCTCTGTAGTCGTAACAAACGATCAGGTCAAAGAAAAGAACTATTCTTTCTCTGCAGGTCAGTATTTCGAGGTCAAGATTCAGTATGTTGATATTAGCGCTGATGAGTTCCAGAAGCGTATGGATACATATGTAACCCTGCTCTCTCAGCAGTTCCGTAAAGGAAAGGAACTGGAAGATAGCATTATGAAGCAGATGGGAGGGCTGATATACGATGAGTGAAATGAGACTTGGCGATGTTGCAGAAGTTATGACGGGGCCTTTTGGAAGTGCACTTCATCAAAATGAATATGTATCTGATGGTGTGCCTGTTATTATGCCTCAGGATATTGGGAATAGAACACTTTCTTATGAAAAGATTGCTTATATAACTTCGGAAAAAGCAGCAGAATTATCGAGATATGCGGTTTTACAAGATGACATTGTATATGCTCGTCGAGGTGATGTAGAGAAGCATGCCTTTATTACCAAGAAAGATATAGGTGCAATTTGTGGAACAGGCTGTTTGCGAGTAAGGGTTAATTCAGCAGAAGTTAATCCAGTGTATTTATCTTTTTTCCTTAATAAACCTGAAACGAGGAAGTGGATTGTTACACATGCTGTTGGTTCTAATATGTTAAATATAAATAGTGAAATTTTGGCAAATGTACCATTGGAATTACCTGGTTTAGATGTGCAAAACAAGATTGCTATTGTATTAATGAGTATTGATGAAAAACAACAAATCAACAACGCAATCTGCTCTAATCTCGAAGCAATGGCGAAACTACTCTACGACTACTGGTTTGTCCAGTTCGATTTTCCAGATGAGAAAGGCAATCCATATAAATCGTCTGGTGGGAAGATGGTCTGGAACGATGAGTTGAAGCGTGAGATTCCTGCTGGGTGGGAAGTAAAACCTTTAGGCGGCATTATCACGGAATTAAGTAAATCTACAGTTCAAGTCAATGGCGCGAAGGCAGATGGTATTTATCCATTTTTTACTAGTGGTAGTGCCATTCTTGCCTATGATCAATACTTTGTAGATGGTTTTCATTGTTTTTTAAACACTGGTGGTAATCCAGATATTAAAGGATATAAGGGGAAATGCGCTTACTCGACAGATACGTGGTGTATTGATGCAGGAAAATATTCTTTCTTTATGTATCAGTATTTCATGTTGATTATGCCGCAGTTTGAACAGTTGTTTTTTGCTGGATCAGGCTTGAAGCATTTGCAAAAGGATGCATTAAAGAAGCAGTGTGTTGCTTTACCATCTGATGAGGTGATTGGTGAGTTTAATGATGTCTTGGATGATTTGTGGGATAAGAGGACTGCATGTTTCCTTGAAAATCAGCAACTCGCTTCTCTGCGTGATTTCCTACTTCCGATGCTGATGAATGGGCAGATCACATTCAAAGAAATGAGGTAATGGGGGTTATTAAATGAAAGGTGATTATGTAAAAGTGTGTGGCGGTATCCCTGGGCCTAAACCGATTTATCCGATAAGGATTCTTCAGACAGGCATCACGAAAACAGGTGCTGATGCAGTTGTAAATGCTGCCAACGAATATCTTCAGGCGGGTGATGGTGTCTGTGGAATCATCTTTAAAGCAGCAGGCTACTCGCAATTACAGGCTGCGTGCAATAAAATTGGTGGATGCAAACCGGGAGATGCTGTGATCACTCCGGGTTTTAACCTAAGTAAATTCATAATTCACGCTGTTGGACCAAGATATACTGATGGAAAACACAAAGAACCACAGCAGCTTTACAGTTGTTATAGAAAGTCTTTGGATCTTGCGAAAGCTAACGGTTGTGAGTCCGTTGCTTTTCCTTTGATTTCTGCC
>CADBQK010000330.1 GCA_902796775.1 uncultured Lachnospiraceae bacterium | reverse complement strand
GTATTCATAGCCTGCACCATATCCAATGCTTCCGGCCCTCTGACTTCGCCAACAATGATCCGGTCCGGGCGCATCCGCAGGCTGGCCCGGATCAGGTCCCGGATGCTGACCGCTTCTTCTGTACCGCCGCTTTTCTGTCTGGCTTCAAGCCGCACCAGATTTTTAGCACCGCTTAGCTGAAGTTCCGCAGAGTCTTCAATCGTAATGATCCTGGCGTCTTTCGGAATGTAGTCTGCCAGGACATTTAAAAAGGTTGTCTTCCCGGTACTGGTCGCTCCGCTGATAAAGATGTTATATCCGGCCAGGACCAGGGTCCTCAGACAGGATGCAGCCTGCACAGACAGGGAATGCCAGCGGATCAGATCCTGCATGGTGATTGGTGTATCCGGAAATTTCCGTATCGTAAGAATCGGTCCCTCCAGGGCGACCGGATTCAGTACGACATTGACACGGGAGCCGTCAGAGAGTCTGGCATCTACGATTGGGGCTGCTTCATTTACGTAGCGGCCGGAGCGGGCAACGATCTGCTGTATGATATCTTCCAGTTTTTCTCTGGATTCGAAATGCTTATCCCATGTGTAGAGCTGCCCGTGTTTTTCATAGAATATATGATCAGGTCCGTTTACCATGATCTCGGTGATTTCGCGGTCATCTACCAGCTCCTGAAGAAGGCCGAGCCGACGGATAGAATTGAACAGATCCTGGCGAAGAGAAAGCTTGGTCAGTGTACCAAGGTATGTTTCATGGCTACGCTCCATGATCGTATCATCGATCAGGCTGCCGATTTCCTCATCGCTGAGTTCCCGGTTCATATCCATCTGACGCCGGATCTCGTCCAGCATGAGTGACCGGATTTCTTCATATTTGCCTTTCTGCTCCATGGGATTCCTCCTTTTTTCTTGTCAGTGTAGCAGGGGCAGATACGCAAAAAAAGAGGAATTGCCGAAATATTATCATAATATTCCGACGATTCCTCGATTCAATCGACAAAATGCATATTGCAGTGACAAAATTCGATCTTAGCTAATACGAAAAGTGCTACTTGGTTCCGAAAATCCGGTCTCCTGCATCGCCCAGGCCGGGACAGATGTAGGCATTTTCATTCAATTCACGATCCAGGTGTCCAACGTAGATCTGGACATCGGGATGTGCTGCAGAGAGCCTCTCCAGGCCTTCCGGCGCAGCAATGATGCACAGGAATTTGATTTTCTTTCCGCCGCGTTCTTTAATAAAGTCCACGGCCGCAACAGCAGAGCCGCCGGTAGCCAGCATCGGGTCCGTTACTACGATCGTCCTCTCCTCGATCGGATGGGGCAGTTTGCAGTAGTATTCGTGAGGCTCATGTGTCACCTCATCCCGGTAAAGACCGATATGGCCAACCTTGGCTGTCGGGACCAGATCCAGGATCCCCTCTACCATGCCGAGACCGGCACGCAGGATCGGTACCACAGCAAGCTTCCGGCCGGCAATGACAGGGGTCATGCATTTCTCAATCGGTGTTTCCACCTCGACCATCTCTGTCGGCAGATCACTGAGCGCCTCAAAGCCCATCAGCATGGCGATTTCTTCCACTAAAGCACGGAATTCATTCGTACCGGTTTTTTTATCGCGCAGACGGGAAATCTTATGCTGGATCAGCGGATGATTCAAGATGACAATATTGTCTCTGCCTTCTAGTAATTCGTTTGTCCGGAAATTTACGATTGCCATGGTTTATCCTCCTTTATGAAGTGGTATTGTTCGAATGCAGATGGATCAGCATTATGTTTAATGATCGTCTTTATTTACAGGATCCTGAGTATCTTTCACATTGTTGAAGCTGACGCCTCTGTTAATATCTCCGCTGTAGGTTTTTCCAAACTGGTAAGTGTTGCCCGGGAGAATAGCATTCAGGAAAATGCCGAAGATTGCTGCGAGGGCAAGTCCGGTCAGGGTAATGGATGTTGTCTCCGTGATCTTGAAAGTCACACCTGCGGGAAAGCCCAGGCCGCAGACCAGGATGATTGCTGCAATGATCAGGTTCCGGGATTCTTTGAAATCAACCTGGTTTTCCACGACATTGCGAACGCCAATTGCAGAGATCATGCCGTAGAGGATAAAGCTGACGCCGCCTATAATGGCAGTAGGCAGGGAACTGATGATGGCAGCCACTTTTGGCATAAAGCTTAAAAAAATAGCAAAAACGGCAGCGAGCCGTATGACCCGGGGATCATGGACATGGGAGAGCTCCAGTACACCGGTGTTTTCTCCGTAGGTCGTATTAGCTGGTCCCCCGAAGGCAGAAGACAATGCGGTTGCCAGACCATCGCCGATCAGTGTCCGGTGCAGGCCGGGATCTTCAATAAAATTCTCTTCGACGGTAGCGGAGATGGCAGAAATATCACCGATATGTTCCATCATAGTGGCAAGCGCGATTGGTGCCATAACCATAATGGCAGTCAGATCAAATTTGGCGAACAGAAAATGCGGGGGGCCAAAGAATCTGGCTGAGGATACACCTGAAAAAGACAGAATAGCTGAGCCGTCAAAATTTGTGATGCCGACAGCCTGGAAGATAAGAGCGCAGATATATGAGACCACTACACCCATCAGGATGGGAATGATCTTCCACATACCTTTTCCCCAGATATTGAAAATAATGATCGTAACAAGGGCAATCAGGGCCAGCGGCCAGTTGCAGGCAGCGTTTCCTACAGCGGAAGGAGCCAGGGACAAGCCGATGCAGATGATGATCGGTCCTGTGACGACGGGAGGCAGAAAGCGCATGACCCGGTGGATACCGACAATCTTGATGATCAGAGCCAGCACGAGGTACATCAGGCCGGCTACGACCACACCACCGCATGCATAAGCCATTTTCTCACTGTAGGGCATATCGGCAAATTTGCCGGTCTGCAGATTTGCGACAGTCTCGTATCCGCCGAGGAAAGCGAAGGAGGAACCCAGGAAGGCAGGCACTTTGAATTTAGAACATAGATGGAAGAACAAAGTTCCCAAACCAGCCATAAACAGGGTTACCTGTACGGTAAGGCCTTCGTTATTGTAATAACCGCTTACCAGGATCGGGACCAGGATCGTTGCTCCGAACATAGCGAACATATGCTGCAGCCCCAGGAGCAGCATCCTGGGAATCCCCAGCTGCCGCGCATCTTTTATATTTCCATTCTCATTCATAGCTACGCCAACCTCCTTGCAGTAAAAGAATCGCTGTCTTAGTATATCACATTGAGAATATCGATAAAAGAGGAAAAAGGGCGGCATCCTGCCAGAGATACCGCCCTTTTTGCAGCAATTGTTCACCAGTTTCAGGAAACAGCACTGCTCTCCTCGATCAGCCGGATAATAGTCGTGATCGCATCACGCTGCCCGGCCCATTCCATGCACTGTATGTAATTATCCCTCTGCTCATAAGTTTCCTTCACTGCTTCCAGAAGAGTGTCATCGGTGACTTCTTCCTCAGGAAGTACCCTGGAGAACCCCTGTTTCCTGAAAGATTCGGCATTCAGGAGCTGGTCTCCCCGGCTGGAAGAAGCCGGCAGGGGGATCAGAATGTTCGGTTTTTGCAGGGCGAGCAGTTCGCAGATGGAATTCGCCCCGGCACGGGAGATGACCAGGTCGGCTGCTGCCATCAGATCAGGAAGCTCTTCGCTGATAAATTCAAATTGGGCATAGCCGGTCAGCCCATCCAGAGAAGGATCCAGATTTCCCTTTCCGCACAGGTGTATGATCTGGTAATCCTGCAGGAGCTGGCCCAGGGCAGAGCGGACTGCCTGATTCACAGCCACGGACCCCAGGCTTCCGCCGATGATCAGGAGGACAGGTTTATCCTCAGAGAAACCGCAGAAGGACAATCCCTGCTCCCGGCTGCCGTTAAAAAGCTCCTGTCGGATCGGAGAGCCGGAGAGGACCGCCTTGTCAGGCGGCAGGTAATCCATGGTTTCGGGGAAATTGCAGCAAACCTTCCGGGCGGCCGGGAAGCAGATCTTGTTTGCCAGGCCGGGTGTCATATCGGATTCATGGATAATGACCGGGATCTTCAGGCTTTTTGCTGCCAGGACTACCGGCACAGCTACAAAACCACCCTTTGAAAAGACCACATCCGGGCGGATCTTTTTCAGGTATTTTTTGGCTTCCCCGTACCCTTTCAGTACTTTAAAAGGATCTGTAAAATTCTTCAGGTCGAAATAACGGCGCAGTTTTCCTGTTGCAATCCCCAGATATTTCGTCCCTGTTTTAGAAATGATCTCCCTCTCAATCCCATCATAAGATCCGATATAAACGATCTGATACCCCAGATCCTTCAAACGGGGCATCAGTGCCAGATTCGGCGTTACGTGTCCGGCTGTCCCGCCGCCTGTCAGAACGATGCGCTTTCTGCTTTTTTCTCCATTACTCATTTTTATCTGTTTCCTCCGTGTTCGCAAAAATGCTGTTTCGTCAGGCGCCCTGCTGCTCCTGTTTATAGGCCTTCAGCGCTTTTGCAAGCTGGTCCGGGCATGAGGTCTTACGTTTGCCGCAGGGGATCCCTTCCAGCATGCTGATCACATCATCAATGTTCCGGCCGGTCACCAGTCGGGCAACGCCCTGGGTATTGCCCGGGCAGCCGCCATAAAACTCGCAGCTTTTTATCTTGTCGTCTTCTACCTCAAATTCGATTGCCATGGAACAGGTTCCGCTGGTCTGATAGATCATAAAGATCCTCCTTCATCTGTTTCTGTTTTCGCTGCTGCAGCTGCATATCCGGCGTCAGCAGCATCTATTCTGATTTCTTTTCACAGTATAGTACACCTGACATGATTTTGCAACGTCCCGCGGACCGGCAGACCTGTACTTGACACATGCAATCCCCATTTTCTTTGCATGTGAGAATAGACAATTTCTGTCATATCGTCTATACTATAAGAAACCGGAATTGCTGCCCGGGAGGGCAGAAGAATACATGTCACTATGTCATATGGCAGCGGAGCCTGATTTTTTGCTTCCACTGTGCATAAAACAAATTTATTTTAAATGGGGGAAAATAGTATGGCAGACAGGGTAAGATTTGATTATTCAAAAGTGATTGGTTATGTCAGCGAAGAAGAGATCCAGATCATGAAGGGGATCGCTGAGAGCGCAAAAGAGCTTCTGTTATCCCACAAAGGTCCTGGAAATGATTATGTCGGCTGGATCGATCTTCCGGTTGATTATGATAAGGATGAGTTTGACCGGATCCAGACAGCAGCAAAGAAGATCCAGTCGGATTCAGAGGTGCTGGTCGTGATCGGGATCGGCGGGTCCTATCTGGGTGCCAGAGCGGCAAATGAGTTCCTGGGGAACAATTTCTACAATCTGCTCACAAAAGAGGAGCGCAAGGCTCCGCAGATCTTCTACTGCGGCAATAATCTCAGCAGTTCCTATATAAACGACCTGATCCAGGTGATCGGAGACAGGGATTTCTCAATTAATGTAATCTCCAAATCCGGTACCACCACCGAGCCTGCAGTAGCTTTTCGTATTTTCAAAGAGCTGATTGAGAAGAAGTACGGGAAACAGGAGGCTGCAAAGAGGATCTACTGCACCACGGATAAAGCCAGAGGCGCACTCAAAACTCTTGCAACTGAAGAAGGGTACGAGACCTATGTAGTTCCGGATGATATTGGCGGCCGTTATTCCGTTCTTACAGCCGTTGGCCTTCTGCCGATCGCAGTCAGCGGTGTAGATATCAGCAAGCTGATGGAAGGTGCGGCAGCAGCCCGCAAGCGCTATCTTGAGTCTCCTTTTGAGGAGAATGATGCACTGCTGTATGCTGCTCTGAGAAACATTCTTTACCGCAAAGGCAAGCTGATCGAGATTTTTGCCAGCTATGAGCCGGCAGTCCAGTATATTGGCGAGTGGTGGAAGCAGCTGGCAGGTGAGAGCGATGGCAAGGACGGCAAGGGAGTCTTCCCGGCATCCGTCACACTGACTGCCGATCTGCATTCCATGGGCCAGTTTATCCAGGACGGCACCAGGACCATGTTTGAGACCGTCGTAGAGATCGACGATCCCGGTGCACAGATCGTCATCCGTAAAGAAGAGGCGGATCTTGACGGGCTGAATTACCTGGCCGGCAAGAGCGTGGACTTTATCAATAAGAGCGCTATGAATGGAACGATTCTCGCACACACTGACGGATCGGTTCCGAACCTGAAAGTTGTCGTGCCCGGCAGGGATGCATATTCTCTCGGTGAACTGTTCTATTTCTTTGAATTTGCAGTTGGCGTTGGCGGTTATATCAACGGGGTGAATCCTTTTAACCAGCCAGGCGTGGAAAGCTATAAGCGCAACATGTTTGCGTTGCTTGGCAAACCGGGATTTGAAGAGCTTACCAAGGAGCTGAAAGCCAGACTGTAATGACGATAGTATAACTGTTTGGGATACAGTCTGCGTATCCCCTTGGCAGAAGTTTTATATGAGCTGCCGGGGGATACGCAGAATTTGTACTCCGGATGAAACAGTTCTGCAGTTTTTCATACTTATACTTACGAAGAGGAAAAGAAGGAGGCCTGTCAAATGAAACGAACATTATGGACAGGGATCCTGGCTGCATGCGCAGTAATGGTCGGTTTTTGTCCGGCAATGACTGCAAAAGCTGAGGAGCAGCAGGGAGAACTAACGGCAGTATCTGAGAAGCAGGTCATCCGGATCGAGGAGGAACTGGATGATAACAACACTCTTTTGATGGAGTATCTGGAGCAGAATGCAAAGGTACAGAGTAAGAGCTCCAGAGCCATGAAGAGGGTTCCTCTTAGTGACTCGCTTCTTTCGGGAGCGGACCTGGAACTGTATGATCGTCTGAAAGAAAAAATCAAAGCAGTTGCGGATGGCAGTCAATCTTCTACCAGTTTTCAGATACCGGCTGATGAAATACTCGATTCCGGGAAAGTACATAAAAAGTATACAGCATCAGATCTTGGCATCAGCAGTATTGTAACTGTGAAAGATGGAAAGACAACCTTT
>CADBQK010000329.1 GCA_902796775.1 uncultured Lachnospiraceae bacterium | reverse complement strand
TGAAGGTTGATTTTCCGGATGCATTTGCCCCGGTCAGGATCGCCCGGTCATACAGCGTGAAGTCATTCCTGACAGGTTCCCTGATCAAAGGATGATAGAGTCCGCATGATACAATCTCTCCCAGATCAGTCTGTTCCGGAAATGACCAGTCGGGCAGGCTGTTTCTGAAAGAGAGGATACTGATGGCAGCGTCCAGTTTTCCCACAAAAGTAAACGCGTCTGAGACGGCTTCCCTGTTCTCATCGATCATCTTCATGATCCCATCGATCCGAGACACATCCATCAGGGTGATACCCAGAAGATAATCAAACAGAAGGCCTGTGACATCTCCTGTCATCCCGGCCCTCTTTGTATAAACGAGGACACCGATCTTCTTCCGCAGCTTCCGTAACCGGCGAGAAGCACCATTGACATCACCGCCTTCAGGCCGCGGAACCGCTTTGTTCTTTATGCACCACTCATATAATTCGAGTACCTGTCCTATCCCCGACATAGAAGACAGCAGCACATCATATTTCATCTTCACCATAGTATAGACGATAAAATTGGTGATCAGGCTGAGTGCCAGCAGCACATAGAAAGGTGTAGATCGGAAAATGACCGCCGACAGGGCGGACGCCGCCAAAATGAGCTGTAAAACCCGGAATACCCAGCCGTGTTCCGGCCGCAGCAGGCCGGCATTCGCAAAAAACTCCGGAAGATAATAGCTTTCCTGTTGTTTTCCGATCGGATAAAGCCGTAATACCAGATTCTGCATAAGATTATGGTTTCCTTCGAGAGCTTTCATCCAATCCCGGTTTTCCCGGAAAAAAGTATCGCTGCCACTGTGTAATATCTGATACAGAACCTGTTCGCCAATATAACTGCCGGTCCGGTTGATCCGCAGGAACACTTCATCCATCTCAAGATCCGTCCATGTCACCTCATCGACAGCATATGGGTTTTCTTTCCCTGTGCCGGGAAAAGTATTATTCAGAATACGGATCTGCGGAAGACGATCTCTGCAGCGTAGCACTTCCGCCGAATCCGTCAGGTCTTTCCCGAACCGGGCATTGAAATATGTCAGTATCCGTTTCTTTCTGCCGGAAAACATCAGGTTCCTTCCTCCATTTTCAGACTGATCAGGTCGATCAGTTCCTGCAAATCCGGGTCGTCTTTCAGAAAGCCTTCCCCATCTATGCCGTTTTCGCCTGCAAGCATTGTCCGGATTGTCGGCAGCATATAACCGCCCATCTTAACCTCCCTTGCATCTATCAATGCAAACAGAGGATACCTCCTCGGGTCATAAACCGCTTCAACACAATTGATCAGTTTACGGACTGCCGTCAGAGTTTTTTCTTTTGACTTTTCCAGCACGGCTTCTTCTAAATCCATTACAGCAATGTTGTAATCCCAAAATTGAAATTGTTCCGTGAGCATACGGATATGATGATTGATCAACCGTTGCATATCAGAATCTTCCTTCTCTTTATAGTATCCCATCAATAAAGCCAGGGAAGCGATAACACCGGAAACGTTCTTGAACAATCTGGTTTGCATTATTTGCAGGGCTTCATCCAGATTTCCTTTCTGCCTTGCCAGATTTGCCTTCAGTACCTGCTTATCATAGGGTGCTTCCGAAAGTTGTTCCAGGGCATTTTGCGCCTCGTCAAACCTCTCTCGTGCCGTATATAGGATGGACAGCATGTAAAGTGCCATCTCTCGTATCTGTCCTGTACCATTTGCTGCCGCTTCCTGATACCACCTTATAATCTGCTCTTCGTACCTGGTCTTCTCTTCTCCCGGGGCAATGGCATAGAGCTTCATTCCACTGTCCGCAGTGGCTGCACACTGTACCAGCAATTTCGATTCTTTTGGATACTGTCTTGCCTTTCGTTTCAAAAAAGCAAACGCATCTGCATAATGCCCTGCCTTCATGATCTCCATCGCCTCTGTGGTAATCGAAGCTAATTCCTGATCTGTAATATCCTGGTCAAAAGAAAACAGTTCGTTCAGATCTATTTCCAGCAGTCTGGCAAGTGCCGGCAGTAAAGTAATATCCGGATAGGCTGTTCCATATTCCCATTTATGGACTGCCGGCGCGGTTACACCCAGCCTCCCTGCCATCTGCTCCTGTGTCATTTTTAACTGTAATCGCTTCGTGCGAATCTTATAAGCCAAATCCATAAAGATCATCCTCCACGGCAGCCATTGTTATCTATAGATAACACTATACGCCGTATCAGGATGATCTTCCATTGAATATCTGTTATTTTTGAGGCACTCTTTCTTAACCAGCGGTTAATTTATTGTTCCAGGCATTTCTTTTTCATACCCGGTAAACCCGATAAACCATGTGATACCCGCAAACAAAGGCTTTAATAAGTACACTCACTGTACTCCCCTTCGTTTACTGAATATAGCATATGATTACTGATGCGATTTTCTCCCTTTCGTCACCTTCCAATGGATTGTCAGTGCAATTACAACTGCGGATATCACCGGCAAAATCCCGATGATCCCCCAGTAGAAGACAAGGTACAGGAGGTGATGCGGGACATTACCGGGGATACGCAGGCTGTTCAGTGCCAGCCTGTCAGCAAACCCCTTCAGCATGTTCCAGGCCGTAGCCAGCCATCCCGCAAGAATACTCCAGGGCTCCTTCAGCTTTCCAGGCACAGGCAGCTGTACGACCAGAATGGCAGTCATGACAACGCCATATATAATCGCCGCTATCATCCGGATTCTTATTTTACGCTCCTTCTGATCATATTCCTTTGAGAGCTCCCGCTGCTTTTCCAGGAGCTCAGCATCACTGATCCGGCGTATAAACTGCACTTTTTCATCCACCTTCTTCCGTATGGTCTCTTTCTGTCGGCTGATTTCAGCTGCCAGTTCCTGCTCTTTGTTTTTCACCACCCTTTCCCTTCCGTTCAGTATCTTCTGCTTCCTGCAAAGTTCCATCTCCTGTTCCCTGATCTGTGCCTTATCGGCTTCTGCCTCTCGAGCGGCTTTCCTCCGGATCTCTTCGTTCTCGCTGCGAAGCTTCCCGTTCTCTTCTTTCAGCCTCTCGCTGTCCTGCAGGATCAAGTCTGCTTCGCTCTGCCTCACGATCTGCTCGCTCTGCTCTCGCAGCTTCTTCTGCGCCTGTTGCAGCGCTGATTGCAGTTTCGATATCTCGGATGAGCTCTGCCGTTCCTGCTGTGAAAGATGCTCTTCCCTGGCTGAGATCGTTTTCTGAAGATCTTCTTTGTCCTGCTGCAGCTGTTCGATCTGATCCTGCATCTGCTCCATCTGTGTAAGAAGATCTTCTTCGTTCCATAAGTTTTCTGATCCTTTCATTCTTCTTTTCGCCCCTCTCCCTGATCATGTCTGCAAGCTGTTCCAGCTTTTGATCTGCTGCGTCAATCGCCGGTTTTCGCTGTTCAATTTCTCGTTCAATCTCTTCGTTTTTTCCAGCTCTTTCTTCGTCTGTGCCAGCTGTTCTTCGCAAATTGCCAGTTCTTCTTCCAGCTTCTCGTTCTCGGCCTGCTGTTCTTCTATCATCGAGATCAGTTTTTCCTGATCCTGTATGAGCGCCAGCAGCTCCTG
>CADBQK010000328.1 GCA_902796775.1 uncultured Lachnospiraceae bacterium | reverse complement strand
GGGCTGTTCGCCCATTAAAGCGGTACGCGAGCTGGGTTCAGAACGTCGTGAGACAGTTCGGTCCCTATCCGGCGCGGGCGCAGGAGGCTTGAGGGGAGCTGTCCTCAGTACGAGAGGACCGGGATGGACGGACCGCTGGTGTACCAGCTGCACTGCCAAGTGCACCGCTGGGTAGCCAAGTCCGGACGGGATAAACGCTGAAGGCATCTAAGCGTGAAGCCCCCCCCAAGACGAGGCCTCCCATTCTTTTAAGAAGTAAGGCCCCTCGAAGACGACGAGGTAGATAGGGCAGGAGTGCAGGTGCGGCAACGTACACAGCGGACTGCTACTAATCGGCCGAGGGCTTGACCATAGCCCAGGTCTATAAATGGTGTGTTTTCGGCTGCAGTTTTGAATGTACGAATAATTATGTGCAGTACGCACAACGTGAATGTTATATACAGGGGTATAGTTTAACGGTAGAGTAGCGGTCTCCAAAACCGTTGGTCCGGGTTCGAATCCTGGTACCCCTGCTAAAAAAGATCCTTGCATCAGAATGCAGGGGTCTTTTCTTTTTTCTGGTTATGAATTATTAAGAGCAAGTTTACAGAAATTTAATCGAACAAATGTTCCTAATATATTGAAGTATCAAGGGCACGGTGTTATAATCAATAACCAGAAAACAGACTATAAATCGGATTATAATTGACTTTTCAGTTTTTAAATTATCATATATCTGCTGCATCGGAGGTTTCTGATGGGATATTGTATCGGAATAGATTTGGGGACAACAAACAGCTGTGTGTCTGTTATGGAGGGCAGCGATCCTGTGATCATTCCCAATAGTGAAGGATTACGTACGACACCGTCGGTTGTTGCCTTTACGAAAAAGGGCGAAAGGCTTGTCGGGGAGTCGGCGAAACGGCAGGCTGCAACAAATCCGGAAAGGACGATTTTTTCAGTTAAACGGGAAATGGGCAGTACGCACCGTTATGACATAGACGGACATGCGTACTCACCGCAGGAAATTTCTGCCATGATACTAAGAAAACTGCGCAGTGATGCAGAGGATTTTCTTGGAGAAAAGATTACGGATGCTGTGATTACTGTTCCTGCTTATTTTAATGATGCCCAGAGGCAGGCTACAAAGGATGCCGGACGGATCGCCGGGCTGAATGTGCTGCGTATCATAAATGAACCAACATCAGCTGCTTTTGCTTATGGCCTGATGAACGGCCAGGAACAGAAAGTACTGGTCTATGATCTTGGTGGCGGTACATTTGATGTTTCGGTTATTGAGATCGGGCAAAGCCTGATCGAGGTACTGTCTACATCCGGGGATAATCATCTGGGCGGAGATGATTTTGATGAGCGGATCGCAAAATATCTTGCCGGCGAGTTTCGACGCATGATGGGCATGGAGGTTCGTTTGGACCAGTCTGCTATGCAGCGGATCCGTGACGAGGCGGAGCGGATCAAGAAACTTCTCTCTACGACCTATGAAGCAAATGTAAATCTACCTTTCCTGTATATGGACCGGGAGGGGCCTCATCATCTGGAGATGACGGTGACGAGGGCGAAATTTGAGGAATTGACACATGATCTGGTGGAGAGGACTTCTGCTCCTGTCCAGCAGGCGCTTTCCGATGCTGGTATCACAGCAAGAGATCTCTCCCGGGTCCTGCTGGTGGGCGGCTCAACCCGTATGCCGCAGGTCCAGGAAAAAGTCAGGCGCATGCTGGGGATCGAGCCATCACGGAACATCAATCCGGACGAGTGTGTGGCAATGGGGGCAGCTGTCCAGGCGGGAAAACTGGGGGGCAGTCTTCCGGCGGATTCCACTGCAAATGAGATCATTCTGATGGATGTCACTCCTCTTTCGCTGTCGATCGAGACAGTGGGCGGTATAGCTACAAGGCTGATCAACAGGAACACGACCATTCCGACTCGCCACAGCCAGATCTTTACTACAGCTTCCAATTTTCAGACAAGCGTAGAAATTAAAGTATATCAGGGAGAAAGGCAGTTTGTACGGGATAATGTACTGATTGGGAATTTCCGCCTTGGCGGGATCAAGAGGGCGTTGGCCGGTATCCCGCAGATCGAAGTGACGTTTGACATTGATGTAAATGGGATTCTGACTGTTTCAGCAAGGGATCTTGGGACCGGTATGGCACAGCAGATTACGATCACGTCCGGATCGAATCTGTCAGAAGAAGAAATACGCTCTGCTATGTATGATGCAGAGCGGTATGCGAGCGAGGATGGTATTCGTAAGGAGTATTTTGACCTGCATACACAGGCGCAGAATGTCATTACTCAGGCAGAACGTATCCTGAATGAAGATCGTAAGATGATCAGCCGTGGTGATAAGCATCGGATAAAATCATCTCTTTCACAGCTTCGGAAGATGAGTATTCGTATGCAGCCCCTGCGCATGAAGCCGGAGGATGCCCGGCAGATGCAGGAGGAGATGGACAGACTGGAGAGAATACTGACAGAACTGGGGTTGGATATTGCTGTATAGACCCCTTCTGATCCGGAATCTGGTCTCAGGATTCGTGAAAGATGATATCGTCAAATTTTGCGTGGCACACCTCTGCCAGATCCAGCGGAGACAGTGTCAGGTGCATGCCGATCCGTCCGCCGGAGACAATAATTGTATCAAAGCTTCTGGCTTCCTCATAGATAACTGTGGGGAAGCTTTTTTTCATGCCGATGGGAGTACAGCCGCCCCGGATGTAACCGGTAATGCGGTTGATATCTTTGACATGGATCAGCTCCACGTTTTTCTCGCCGACAGATTTTGCGGCAGCTTTCAGATTCAGTTCTTTATCAACAGGAATGACAAAAACATAGTACTCCCTGCTCCTGCCGACAGCTACCAGCGTTTTATAGGACCGTTCATAGGGGTTGCCCAGCATGTCTGCGATCTGCATGCCGTTATGGAACTCATCACATTCATAGGTTTCCAGTTCGTAGCGGATTCCATTTTTATCCAGGATCCGCATGGCATTGGTTTTATTATCTTTGTTTTTCCCCATTCTGTCATTCCTTCTTCCCTGTATATATTCTGGATCCAGGCTGTCTGAATCTGGCTGCTTCCGGGCAGGATCGTACAGAAGCAGTATCCTGTCAGATATTGTATATCAGCCGGACATTTCTGACAAGAAGGATCCATGATCTTTGTACAATATGAAGAAATCAGGATTCCTCAATTGACTTAAAATAGTCTTTGTGACATAATATTAAATGGCGTTGTCTATGGTTTTTTGGGGAAACTGGATAAGTGTTCTGTCCATGGACATGCAGGAATGAAAGCAAAGCTTTTGTATCTGCCTTTTATGACTACGCCGGAGGCGGGGCGATCAGGGGAAGTATGAAACTTTGTTTCATATGAGTCTTTCTGATCATGCCCGGGGCCGGTCAGATCAGGGTAAGAATAATGAATACAAAAGGAATCTTCGGAAAATGGAACGTCTGATCATTGGTTTTATTGCAGGTCTTGCCATTGGCACACTGGTGGCTTTTCTTAATTCCCGTATTACAAAGAAGCTGCTTCTGGATGACTCGGGACTTTCCGGGGCAGGTCCGACAGATACAGGAAAGGTCATGGCGGTGAATGTGGTACGCCTTCTTGTCAGTGCGCTGACCCTGCTGGTCATTTTTCTGGTCAGGAAGTCTCTCCCTTTTAGCTTTGAAGCAGTGATGCTCGGAGCGGCTGCAGGGCTGACCTTTATTTCGTATCTTTTTCTCTGGCAGATGCTCAGAAATAAGAAATAGATAGACAGATGGATTATTCCTGGAATATGAACAGTAAGGAGGTGATATTATGCAGTTAAGCCAATTCTTACAGATTCCCAGGCCGATCATCACCATGTGGGTGATCATTGCTGTTCTGGCCGTATTTTCCATTCTGGCCACAAAGAATCTGAAAGAAGTACCGGGACCGATTCAGAATGCTGCCGAAAGCGCGATTGAATTTCTGCAGGGTTTCTTTGCAGGAATCATCGGTGAGAAGACCATGCGCAGGTATTTCCCGCTGTTTGCTACGATGTTTATCTTTATCATTGTGTCAAACTATTCCGGCCTTCTTCCGGGGGCCGGCGATTTCTTTGCTGTTGCTACAGCGAGCCTGTCCGTTACGGCGGGACTGGGTATTGTCGTGTTCATCATGACCCATGTCATCGGCATTCAGAACCGGGGTGTCGGCGGATACCTGAAGACCTTTATCGCACCGGTTGCGATCATGCTTCCCTTTACGCTGATCGATCAGATCGTAAGGCCCTTCTCTCTGGCTCTGCGTCTCTACGGCAACATGTACGCGGAGGAGCAGGTTACGGAGCAGCTCCGGGGCATCTTCCCTTTGCTGGCCCCTCTGGTCATGCAGGTACTGAGCCTGATCTTCTGCCTGATTCAGGCAATGGTCTTCACGATGCTGATGGCGGTTTATATCGGCGAAGCAGTCGGTGAGGAAGAGTAATCATTAATATTGTTTTTTAGGAGGATTATTTACAATGAGTGAATCTGGAATCATTGCAATTGCAGCAGCATTATCAATCGCCCTTACATCTATCTGCCCGGCTATCGGCCAGGGCCTGACCGCTTCCAAGGCTATGGACAGTATTGCCAGACAGCCTGAGATGGCCGGTGAGATCAGAACAACCATGATCCTTGCCCTTGCACTTATGGAGGCGCTGACTATTTACGGACTCCTTATCGCATTTATGCTGGTTGGTAAAATTTGAGAGCAGAAATTCAAAAACTGTATCATTGCAGCATAAAGGAGGGGTTGAGAGGTGCAAGTTGATATTTACACCGTTATATGGACTGTAATCAGTTTTCTTGTTCTCTATGTCCTTCTGAATTCTCTGCTTTACAAACCCCTGGTGGCTTTCATGGATAAGCGAAATGAGAAGATCAGCAAGGGGCTGGAACAGAAAAAAGATGCGCAGGAGCAGCTGGAAGCTGCACAGGGTCTGATGGAGGAAAAGCTCCGCCAGGCCAATGAAGAGGTTTCCACACTGCTGCGTGATGCAAAGCAGAAGGACAGGGCCGCGTATGACGAGCAGATCCGGCAGGCACATGCACAGTCTTCGGAGATGATCCGCCAGGCAGGCCAGGATATGAAAGCAGAGGAGCAGAGGCAGCTGGATGAGGTAGATGCCCAGATGCCGGAGCTGGTCTGCTCACTGGCTGAGAAGATACTTAGCGTAAGTGTTCCTGTATCAGAAAACAGAGAGCAGATTGCTGCTCATCTGTCCCAGAAGGCGTGAGGAGGTGGATGAAGTAAATGCATGGAGAAGCAATGGAATTTATCTTTATGGTCATAAACTTCGTCATCCTTTTTGGCGCGCTCTATATATTCGGCGGGAAGATGGTCAAGGCCAGGTTCAGCGGCAGGGCAGATAAGATCCGCCAGGATCTGGACGATTCAGCGCAGGCTGCCGCAGACTCAGAGGATATTCTTTCCAGTGTATCCAAAGTCGATGAACTTGCGGCTGAAAAGAGAGAGAAGCTCTTTGCAGAAGCGAAAGAGCTGCTGGCTCATGAGAGCGAAGAGTCGGCCAGACAGTGTGTGAAAGAGAAGGAAGGGATCCTTGCAGATGCGCAGGATGTCGGCAGGCGGATGTCTGCAGGTATGCACGGCAGAGTCTATGCACGTGCCATGGACAGACTGACAGATTCTGTACAGGAACTGCTGCGCAGCGATAAGTTTGCGCAGGCCAGAGAAGATCTTCAGAAAGGGTTTGCTGACGATGTTGCAGGGCTTGTAAAGCCGGCCCGCAGCGATATCGTCCGTATGAGCGAGGCGCGTCCGGTGGATGTGCTCGTTTCGGCAGGCAGCAAAGTGGACAGCGCCTGTGTGGATCAGCTGCATGACCTTGTTGCAGACCGTTTCCTGGAGTATGAGTATGGTACGGATCCAGATCTCGGAACTGATATCCAGGTAAGCTTTGGAGACATGGTATACCGGGGAACTGTGGACAGTATTCTCGCACAGTTACAGTAAGAAAGACTTTGTTTTCATCAATATTGGATATGGTTAAGAGAGGATGGAACGGAAATTATGAGTGCAAATAAACTGAACATAAAAATATCCAGTTCCGGACAGCTGGATGAAAAGCAGAAGGCGGCCCTCGAGGCGGCCATTGCAGGTAAGCTGATCCGGACCCGCCAGGAAGCGGACCCGGGCAGTATCGGCGGTATGCGCATGCAGGTCGGCGATACGGTCTATGACCAGACCGTCCGGCATTTTATAGACCGCTTTGCAGAGCAGGAAAAAGGAAACCTGAATAATGAATCAGGCCTGTCTGTGGCTGATGATGTCAGAAAGAGCATCGACGCAGTCCGGGCCCAGGTGGATGTATATGAGATCGGCCATGTCATCAGTGTCGGCGACGGAATCTGCAAGGTATCCGGTCTGGCCGATGTTCTTGCCGGAGAGATGCTGGAATTTGAAGGTAATCTGCGCGGCATGGTCATGGATCTGGATGAAGAGGTCGGTGTGATTCTCCTGGGAGATTACAATAAGCTCCAGGAGGGGGACATTGTCAGAAGGACCGGAAAGATCATCAGTGTACCGGTCGGCGACGGTATGATCGGCCGTGTTGTTGATGCGCTGGGACGTCCCATTGACGGAAAGGGCCCGATCATTACGACCGAGACCAGGGCCATTGAGAGTCCGGCTCCCTCTGTTCTTCACCGTAAGGGAGTCAGCGTACCTCTGCAGACCGGTATCAAGGCGATCGATGCCCTGGTTCCGATCGGAAGGGGTCAGCGTGAGCTGATCATCGGCGACCGTCAGACCGGTAAGACAGCGATCGCCCTGGATGCGATCATCAACCAGAAGGGGCAGGACTGTCTGTGTATTTACGTTGCGATCGGCCAGAAGGAATCCACGGTTGTAGATGTGCTGAACAAGCTTCGCGACCACGGAGCGATGGATTACACCATAGTTGTCAGCGCCAGTGCTTCTGATCCGGCTCCCATGCTGTATATCGCGCCCTATGCCGGCTGCGCGATGGCAGAATATTTCATGTATAAGGGCAGGGATGTCCTGATCGTTTATGATGACCTGAGCAAGCAGGCTGTCACCTATCGAGAGATCTCCCTGCTGCTGCAGAGACCGCCCGGCCGTGAGGCATATCCGGGTGATATCTTCTATCTGCATTCCAGACTTCTGGAGCGTGCAGCCAGACTGAGCGATGAGGCGGGAGGCGGCAGTATCACTGCGCTTCCGATCATTGAGACCCAGGCAGGAGATATCTCTGCTTATATTCCGACCAATGTCATCTCCATCACAGATGGTCAGATTTTCCTGGAATCCGACCTGTTCCACTCCGGCACAAGGCCTGCCATCAACGTAGGTCTTTCTGTCTCCCGTGTCGGCGGCGACGCCCAGATGGGAGCGATGAAACAGGTGGCCGGACAGCTTCGTATGAACCTGGCCCAGTACCGCGAGCTGGCAGCTTTCTCACAGTTCGGCTCGGATCTGGACAAGGCTACGCTTCAGACGCTCAACCGCGGCGAGCATATGTCCGAGATCATCAAGCAGGGACAGTTTGAACCCATGTCTGTACCCGATCAGGTGATCCAGATCATTGCTGCTTCTGAAGGATTTGCGGACGATGTGCCGATCGAAAATATGCAGGATTACGAGGCAAAGGTCGTGGACTATGTCAAACTGAATTTCCCGGAATACGTGGATGAGGTTATGACTGGCAGCAAACTTGGCAAGGATTCCATGGAGAAGGTACGCAGCCTGATCCGGGAGTTCACACAGAACTATGTCTGATTTCAGGATCAGAAGAGAAGCGGGGGGATAACAGATGGCGTCTTTGCGCGACCTGCGCGAGCGAAGGAAGACTGTTTCCAGTATCCAGAAGATCACCAATGCGATGAAGGTGGTCTCTGTCTCCAAGTTCCGGCGTGCCCAGAAGCAGATGATGAGTCTGCGGCCATATGCCGAGAAGAGCAGGGAAATCTTTCGCAATCTTGCAGACGGTGAGAATGGAAGTGAAACGACCGACCCCTATCTGATGGAGCGCAGGATAGAAAAAGTGTGTTATGTCCTGTTCCTCGGTGACAAAGGCCTGTGCGGCGGCTATAACAATAACCTGATCCGCTATTTTGACGGCCTGATCGCCGGGCAGGATCATGAATATTCGGTGGTTGTTATCGGCAAATGGGGGAATGAGATCATCAGCAGGATGAACCTGCCGGTGATCCGCAGATTCTCCGATGTCGGCGATCTGCCGGATACTCATACAGCCCGTCAGATTATTCAATATCTGACACAATTATATAAGGACAAAGAAGCAGATCAGGTAGTGATGGTTTATGAGAAGTTCGTGAATGTCATGACACAGAAACCATCTGCACTGACTCTGCTGCCCGTTGAGCGTACGGCTCAGGATCCGGAGGAACCGCAGAAGATGAATGCGGGAGACTACCAGTTCGAGCCGGAGCGGGAGGAAGTGCTGCACAGTGCAATCGAAACCTATCTGGACAGTACCATGTTTGAACTCCTCCTGGAAGCAAAAGCGGGAGAGCATGCTGCCCGTATGACAGCGATGACAGCAGCCCGGGATAATACCGAACAGCTGATGGCAGAGCTGGAACTGAATATGAACCGTGTCCGTCAGGCCGATATCACAACAGAGATCAGTGAGATCGTCGGCGGTGCGGCTGCACTGAAAAAGTGGCAGCAGAAGAAAGGACATAAGTTGGAGGATAGTGAATGAATAAAGGTGTTGTAAAGAGGGTGAGCGGACCGGTTGTCGATGTCCTCTTCCCTGCCGGAGCACTGCCTGAGATCAATAACGCAATCGAGATCAGCCTGGACGACAGGAAGATTGTGATGGAGGCTATCCAGCTGCTGGGTGACAGGCAGGTACGCTGTATCTCGCTTTTCTCCACCGACGGTCTCTACCGCGGACTGGAGGCAGTGGATACAGGGGAGCCTGTAAAAATGCCGGTCGGTGAAGCGACCCTGGGCAGAATGTTCAATGTCATTGGAGAACCGATCGATGAGAAGGGAGACCTTCCTGCCGATGTTGAGCGTATCCCCATTCACAGACATGCCCCGGAATTCGTTGAGATCAAGCCTTCGACCGAGCTCCTGGAGACCGGAATCAAGGTCATTGACCTGCTGGAGCCCTATTCCAGAGGCGGTAAAGTCGGTCTGCTGGGCGGTGCCGGCGTCGGAAAGACGGTTCTGATCCAGGAGCTGATCCGAAACGTTGCCTATGAACATGGCGGATACTCTGTATTCGCCGGTGTCGGCGAGCGTTCCAGAGAGGGAAATGATCTGTGGAACGAGATGACGGAATCCGGTGTTATTGAAAAGACAGCGCTGGTATTCGGACAGATGAACGAGCCCCCCGGCGCACGTCTTCGTGTGCCCCTTTCCGGACTGACGATCGCGGAGAATTTCCGTGATACTTCCGGTAAGGATGTGCTGCTCTTCATCGATAATATTTTCAGGTTTTCACAGGCAGGTTCGGAGATCTCCGCTCTGCTGGGGCGTATGCCTTCTGCAGTTGGATATCAGCCGACCCTGGCAACGGAGATGGGTAATCTCCAGGAGCGTATTACTTCCACGAAGAGTGGTTCCGTTACCTCTGTGCAGGCGATCTATGTACCTGCCGATGACCTGACGGACCCGGCTCCTGCGACAACCTTTGCCCATCTGGATGCGACGACGGTTCTGTCCAGAGCTATTTCCGAGCTGGGTATCTATCCGGCTGTGGATCCGCTGGAGTCTACGTCCCGTATTCTGGAACCTGGCATCCTTGGAGAGCGTCACTACAAGATCGCCCGGGATGTGCAGGGCGTTCTGCAGAAATACAAAGAGCTGCAGGATATCATTGCAGTACTGGGTATGGAAGAACTGGGCGAGGATGACAAGGCCACTGTTGCCAGAGCCAGAAGGATCCAGAGATTCCTGTCACAGCCCTTCCATGTAGCAGAGCATTTCACCGGTCTTGCCGGAAAGTATGTAAAGATCGAAGATACCTTAAACAGCTTTGAGGCAATCCTTGGCGGAGAATGCGATGCTTATCCGGAGCAGGCCTTCCTGCTGTGCGGTACGGTTGATGATGTGGCGGCCAAGAGCCATGATCTGTAAGGGGTGCTGGCCATGGCAGAGGATAAATTGCATTGCCAGGTGATCACCCTGGACGGGGTCGTCTATGACAAGATGGTCAGCATTGTTGACCTGCCTCTCTGCGGCGGATTCATCGGGATCATGCCCGGTAATGCGCCCATACTTGGCTCAGTGATTGACGGACCTGTCAAATGTGTACATGGAGGCGGCAAAGACTACCTTTATGTAAGCAAAGGTCTTCTGGAAGTAAAGGATAATCATGTGAATGTGCTGGTCAGCATTGCAGAGCATGCCCAGGATATTGATGTGATCCGTGCACAGGCCTCCCTGGAGCGTGCCCAGACCCGGCTGAAGGAGAAACTGACCGAGGCCGAGAAAGAACAGGCGCAGGAGAGTCTTGCAAGGGCAAAGGCCAGACTCAAGGCACATGAAGTTTATGTCAATCAGAGCGATGTGATCTGAACAGGTACATTTGTTTTTGATTTTTGTTGACGGATGCCCCGGTATTCTGTACGATGATCGTATGGGAAGCCGGGGCTTTCTGTGTAAAAACGATATACAGGATCTGTACGGGCAGGCAGGAAACCGAACAGCTGTTACAGCTGCAGGAGTGAGAATAAAAGAAGGGTCAGCGATTATGATGATAAAAGTGAGAAATATCAGGATCGGAGAAGGAAAGCCAAAGATCTGCGTACCGGTGACTGGTTCCGGAACAGAAGAGATCTTCAGAAATGCCGCAGCAGCTGCTGCAGCCAGGCCGGATCTGGTGGAATACCGGTGTGATTTTTTTGAGGATGTCACTGACCCGGAAAAGCTTTCAGCTGTTCTGAAGGAGATACGGGGGATCCTGAAGGAGATTCCGCTGCTTCTGACTTTCCGCTCTGGGGAGGAAGGGGGAGCCTGCTCTGTCAGCGATGAGGAATACCTGAAGATCTGCCGGACCGGGATCGGCAGCGGTGTCATCGATCTGATTGACGTGGAGCTGAAGAGATATCTGCGGATATCTGGTCCGCATACAGGCATCACAGGTGACTGGAATGCAGGAGAGATGAAAGGCCTGGAGACAGATCCGTGCCCGGGACCAGACCTCCTGGGGCAGGCACATGAGAAGGGGATTTCTGTCGTCATGTCCAGTCATGAATTCGGATACACTCCTGATGAGGAAGACATTCTTGCCCGCCTTGCAGGCATGGACCAGTGCGGTGCGGATATAGTAAAGATAGCGGTCATGCCTAAGAGCAGAGAAGATGTGCTGACGCTTCTGCATGCGACGGTAAAGATGCATCAGCAGACCGGAAAACCGCTGATCACCATGTCCATGGGTGAACTGGGCGCAGTGAGCCGGATCATCGGCTCCTTTACAGGTTCCTGCATCACCTTTGCGTCGGTCGGAGAAGCATCTGCTCCCGGACAGCTGGAGGCCGGGAGAATGAGAAGGATTCTGGATGAACTTCCCTGAAGAACAGCAAAAAAAGAAACACTGGACAGTGTTTCCTTTTTCAGAGCGCGAGACGGGACTCGAACCCGCGGCCTCGACCTTGGCAAGGTCGCGCTCCACCAACTGAGCCACTCGCGCATAACCAGTATAAACTTTGTTCCCAAAAGGACTTTCTTATGATACAATAAGGGAAATTGTTTGTCAAGAGTTTTTAGCAAATGAAATCAAGCTGGTTTTGAAAATGGAGCAGGTAATGCAGAAAAGGATCGTAAAACATGGGATGGTATAAAAAACCGGGGATATATCTGATTGCTGCATGGATCGTGGCAGCGGCAGCTGTGCTGTTATCCGGCATGATCCATCCAGTACAGGCTCAGACACAGACTACTTCCGCATTGCGAAAAGCAGCCCAGAGCAGCAATGCAAAAAATGCAGGCCATGCTTCTGAGGAGTTCACCGCCGGTCAGAAAATAGATTCTGCAGCGGAGCAGATTTCGGCGTTTAAGCCATACTGGAAAGAAAGCAAAGGCCGCTATTATTACCGGATCAAAGAAGGAGAGTGGGCCAGCGGCATAACAGAAATCGGCGGCAAAAAGTATTATTTTGACAAAAAACACATTCAGCATGTCGGCTGGCAGAAAATCGGCAAAGCCTACTATTATTTCCAGATCGCAAGCGGTGAAAAAGGACACATGATCTGCTCGCAGAAAGTGAATCACATAAAGCTCCGGAAAGATGGCAGGGCAAAGGTCAGCAAGGCAAATAAAAAGCGTCTTTGGGTGCTGGCTGAGGCACAGCGGGTGGCTGAGAGGGCGACAAAGAAAAATCTGAAGATGTCCCGCAAAGAGAAGCTGCAGGCGAGCTGGAAATACATTCTGAAGAACTGGAGATACGTAGAGTCCCCGGACTGGAGATACAAAAAAGGCTGGGAAGTCAAAAACGCTTACTACTGTCTGGAATGTGACCGGGGAGACTGCATGGCGCAGGGAGCTGCGTTTGCCTTTATCGGCAATGCCTGCGGATATACGGATTGCTGTGCTGTTTCGAGCGGCGGGCACGGCTGGGCTGAAGTGAAAGGAAGGGTATGTGATCCTACCTGGGCAAAGGTCGATAAAAAGCACAGTTATTTCATGTTGAAAATGTCCCTGAGCGGAAAGAACCGCAGACCCAGGTACAAGACGAATCGCAAGCATGTATATAAGATCTGATATAAGATATGAACAAGTATTTATATAAGACCTGAAGAGCTGCAAACAGTGTAAGCAGCCTGGCATTGCAGCGGAACGGATACCCTGAAAACATAAAAACAGCAGAAGTGCTATCAAGACTGATTCAGGAGGAGAGTACGGTGATTGATCAGTTAATAAACAAGATTCAGAAACTGCAGGCCCCGATCGTGGTTGGCCTCGATCCTAATCTGGCATTTGTACCGGATGCGATCAAGGAGCAGGCCTTTCGAGAGTATGGAGAGACTCTGGAAGGAGCCGGGGAGGCAATCTGGCAGTTTAATAAGGGGATTGTCGATGCCATTTGTGATCTGGTCCCGGCTGTAAAGCCGCAGATTGCCATGTATGAGCAGTTTGGCCTGCCTGGTATGGCCGCTTTTGCCAGAACGGTTGCGTACTGCAAAGAGAAAGGCCTGGTGGTGATCGGAGATATCAAGCGGGGTGACATTGGCTCTACATCAGAAGCTTATGCAAGAGGCCATATCGGGCCGGTAAAAGTGGGGGACACTTCTCTCTCTGCCTTTCAGGAGGATTTTGTTACATTAAATCCTTACATGGGGACTGACAGCGTAAAACCTTTTATTGACACAGCCAGGCCCTCCCGCAAAGGCGTATTTATTCTGGTAAAGACTTCCAATCCCTCCAGCGGGGAGTTTCAGGACAGGAAGCTCGATGATGGACGGCAGCTGTTTGAAGCGGTAGCCGCAAAGGTGGATGAGTGGGGAGCAGATTATCTGGGAAACAGCGGATACAGTTATGTCGGCGCTGTTGTCGGAGCTACCTATCCGGAACAGGCCAGGACGGTCAGAAAGCTGATGCCCAGGGCATTGATCCTTGTCCCCGGTTATGGCGCTCAGGGCGCCACAGCTAAGGATATATTGCCTAATTTCAATCCGGACGGCCTGGGTGCAATTGTAAACTCTTCAAGAGGGATCATTGCGGCGTATAAGCAGGAAAAATATGCAAAATTCGGAGCTTCCGGATATGCGGATGCTGCCAGAGCAGCGGTGATCGATATGAGGGAAGATATCCTGCAGGCACTTTGCCTTTGATTAATGTTGTATATTCAGGGTAGCGGGGTACTCTTTTCTTGAGAAGAAAGAGCAGAATAGAGGTTTGAGAGTAATCATGGGGATCATAAGAAAAAACATGCGGGTGGTAAGCCAGCGGGAAATCAGTGCCGGTATCTTCAGCATGTGGCTGGATGCACCGGAGGTGGCATGCCAGGCCGGGCCGGGACAGTTCGTTTCCCTGTATTCCAGGGATGCGAGCAGGCTGCTGCCCAGACCGATCAGCATTTGTGAATCCGATGCCAGGACAGGACAGATCCGTCTGGTATATCGTATCGCAGGGGACGGGACCAGAGAGTTTTCAGCCCTTCAGGCAGGGGACTGCATAGAGGTGATGGGTCCTCTGGGCAACGGGTATGAAATGGATGTGCTGAAGGCCAGCGGGAAAGCTGGTCATCAGAATAATGAATCTGAAGCTGCCAGAGATCTGACTGCCTTGCTGGTTGCCGGCGGGATCGGTATTCCCCCGATGCTGGAGCTGGCAAAAAGGCTGTCCTGCAGAAAGACGATCGTCTTAGGGTATAAAGACGCTCTGTTTCTGGATCAGGATTTCAGCTCTCTGGGTGAAGTTGTGATCGCTGCAGAGGACGGCAGCTGCGGTGTCAGGGGAACTGTACTGGATGCGATCCGGGAGAAAGCCCTGCAGGGGGATGTGATCTACAGCTGTGGGCCGGCACCTATGCTGAAGGCTCTGAAACAGTATGCATTAGAGAAAGGGATTCCGGCGTGGATATCATTGGAGGAACGGATGGCCTGCGGGATCGGTGCCTGCCTGGCCTGTGTCTGCAAGACCCCGGAAGCAGATGAGCATACAAATGTAAACAATAAGCGGATCTGTAAGGAGGGGCCTGTATTTGATGCCCGGGAGGTACTCTTATGAAAGAATTCAAAGGAGATTTGACGGCCTGTCCGGATGCAGTGCAGAATTTTTCTCAGGATGGACAGAAACAAGAGGCTTCAAATGCAGGGATGCAGGATCCTGATCTTTCCGTAGAGATTGCCGGTGTCCGGTTCCGGAATCCGGTTATGACAGCATCAGGGACCTTCGGTTCCGGAGCGGAATATGGAGATCTGATTGATTTGAACCAGCTGGGCGGGGTGGTGACAAAAGGCGTTGCCAGTGTCCCCTGGCCGGGAAATCCTACGCCTCGTATAGCGGAGACAGCCAGCGGTATGCTTAATGCAATCGGGCTTCAAAACCCCGGTATAGATGTGTTTACAAGAAGGGATCTGCCATTCCTGGAACAGTTTGACACAAGGGTCATTGTGAATGTCTGCGGTCATTCACCTCAGGAATATCTGGAGGTAGTTGAGCGCCTTGCAGCGGAAGAGCGCGTGGATATGCTTGAGATCAATATTTCCTGTCCCAATGTAAAAGAAGGCGGGATCGCTTTCGGCACAGACCCTCATATGGTTGAGGAGATTACCAGACAGGTCAAGGCAAAAGCCGCGCAGCCGGTCATCATGAAGCTGAGTCCCAATGTAACGGACATCGCACAGATTGCCAGAGCTGCTGAGGCAGGCGGCGCAGATGCAATCTCATTGATCAATACACTGACCGGGATGAAAATCGATGTGGAAAAGCAGTGCTTTTCCCTGGCTAACAAAACGGGAGGGCTTTCCGGACCGGCGATCAAGCCGGTAGCGGTGCGGATGGTTTATCAGGCAGCCCAGGCTGTCAGCATTCCTGTCATAGGGATGGGCGGGATCAGCACAGCAGAAGATGCACTGGAATTTATCCTTGCAGGTGCCAGTGCGGTATCCAT
>CADBQK010000327.1 GCA_902796775.1 uncultured Lachnospiraceae bacterium | reverse complement strand
CGGCGATGATCGCCACATATCCTCCGCTTTTATAGCCATCGGAAACCTCCTCCGGTTCTTCATTGGTATACATCGGATTCTTTATAAGGGTCTGATAGAAATTGAAATTCTTACATCCCAGATCTTTCAAAATACTGATCTTTTCCTCTGATGAATGCCAAACTCCAGAAGAAGCCAGACCCAGCGGATAGGGCAGCTTCGGCATAACGCCGCAAAGCGCCTCGTGATCATATGTGCCCAGATTTTTTCCGAGAAGATACATAAAGCCGAACGCGCTCTCCTTGGGAACGTCCAGAAGGATCAGCCTGCCGCCTTTTTTCAGCGCGCGCAGACTTTTCTCATAAACAAGCTTAAGATCCTCCATATAACTTGAGCTTCCGTTAAAATAGATTATATCATAGGCTTCTTCGGGAAGCTCCACCTCCTCGATGAGTCCGAAATGGATCACATTGACGCCTCTCTTGACCGCGATTGCGCCCATATCCTTAGAAGGCTCAATCCCCTCCACATTGCTGCTGTCGATATAACTCTCGAACAGTCCGCTTCCGCAGCCGACTGATAAGACTCTCATGCCGCTGATCTCTCCCAACGCTTTTTGAAAAAGTCTGAGTTCACTTGTAAAGAGGTTTTCATTTTTCATGAACCACTCATCATAAAGTGCGGCATAACCATCAAATTTCTGTCTGTTTTCTCGATCCATCTTATTTTCCTCCAAATGTATATGCGTGATTCATAGGTCCGCTTCCCCTGCCAAGGTCAAGCATAGCCGCAAGAGCCCCCGACAGATAATTCTTAGCCATTTTCACGGCCTCGGAGAGACTGCAGCCTTTGGCGAGATTGGCCGCAATGGCGCTCGATAAAGTGCAGCCGGTCCCGTGCGTATTCGGGTTGTCGATCCGCTTTCCATAAAACCATGTCCCGCCTTCCTCGCCGTACAGGTAATCATTGGCGTCATTTTGCTGATGTCCGCCTTTCATGAGCACGGCACAGCCAAACTCCCTGTAGATTTTTTCCGCTGCCCTTTCCATCGCCTCCGGCGAAGTGATCTTCATACCGGACAGCACTTCCGCCTCAGGGATATTGGGTGTGATCACGCTGGCCAGCGGGATCAATTCGCTCTTTAAAGCTTCGATCGCATCGTCCGAGATCAGTTTTGCCCCACTGGTAGCCACCATAACCGGATCCAGAACGATCTGTTTTGCCCCGTACTGTTTCAGTTTCTCTGCAATCACCCGGATCAGCTCCTTTGAGGAAACCATTCCGATCTTCACCGCATCTGGAAAAATATCAGTAAATATCGCATCCAGCTGATCTCCCAAAAACTCCGGAGCGGCCTCCATAATTGATGTGACACCGGTAGTATTCTGAGCAGTAAGAGCGGTGACCGCACTCATGGCGTATACGCCATTGACAGTCATCGTCTTTATGTCAGCCTGGATACCGGCGCCTCCGCAGGAATCACTGCCCGCGATTGTTAATGCTGTTTTCATTCTGTCCTCCTTCTAAAACAATACTTTGTATTCTGATGAAATAGCTCGGATGACTATTTTGCAGCTGCCCATGCCGGCCGGTCATTCGCAGGCAAAACAGGCCTCCTCTCAGCATTAATTTTGTTGAGCGACGAAAGGTGGTGCCCCCGGTCCGCCGCTATAAGCTTATATGTGAACTGCCAGCGCGTCAGATATCAGAACGCCCACCGGCAGAAATCACCGTAGTCTGTAAGGTCCTGCAGCCAGATACTGCATTCTATTCTCATATCCGCTGTGTCCTCCGCACTGGCGGCGTCATACACGCCTGCCGTCGGAAAACCGGCCGCATTCGCCGTCCGCACAGCGTGGATCACATCTTCAAAAACACATACCTGGGAAGGATCCAGGCCCATTGCCTCCGCGCACTTCAGATAGATGTCCGGCCGGTTCTTTCCGGTTCCGGCCTCTTCACATGTAACAATCCCCGCAAAGTAGTCCATAAGTCCCAGACGTCTCATTGCCGCTTCGATATGATATCTGCTGCTTGACGTTGCGATCATCATAGGAAGCTGCCTCCTATGCAGCTCACGCAGATATTCGCCGGCTCCCGGCTTGGGCTGCACTTCATTTACATAAAAATCATCCAGTTTTGCCAGCACGCCTCTGCGGATCTCCTCCTCTGTCTGCGGAAGGCTGTAGGTCTTTTTCATATAAGCGGCGCTCTCCTCAAGGCTCATGCAAAAAAGGACCTCCGAGAGTCCCGGTTTCGCCTCTATCCCAAGCCCCTTCAGGTAGCGGGTCCCTAGATCATCCCAGATCGGCATGGAATTGAGGAGCGTTCCGTCTGCGTCAAAGATTATGCCCCTGATCACTGTCCTTTTCCTCTCACTTTACCGCTGCAGCAACAGCTATCTTCAGTTCCTCTGTCGCTTCCCTGATATTCTTCTGAGCAAAGATCGCGCTGATCACCGCAGCTCCGCATATCCCACTGCCCTTAAGCTCTTTGATATTATCTTTTGTGATCCCTCCAATCGCCACCACCGGGATGCTTACCGCATCGCAGATGGCACGCAGGGTCTCGAAGCTCACATCATCGGCATCGTCCTTCGAGCCAGTGGGGAATACTGCGCCCACACCCAGATAATCCGCGCCCCGTTCCTCTGCCAGCTTCGCCTGGTCCACAGTCTGCGCGGATACTCCCAGGATCTTATTCTCTCCAAGGAGTTTTCTCACATTTCCGGCCTCCATGTCATGCTGGCCAACATGGATTCCGTCTGCATCTGTTTCGAGGGCAACCTTCACATTATCATTGATGATAAAGGGGACTTTATATTCTCTGCACAGGTCCTGAATGCTCTTCGCCTCCAGGAGAAACTCTTCATCATCAAGGTTCTTCTCCCGCAGCTGCAGGAAGCTGGCTCCGCCTTTCAGCGCCATCTCCACCTGCTCATACAGAGTCTGGTCTCCCAGCCAGCTCCGATCCGTGACAACATATAACAGCAGCTTCTCCTTCAGCGTATTATCTGATTTCATACTTTGCTCCTTTGTCCAGCTCTTCACCTGTCATCAAAGAAATAGCATCAATGATGCGGTTTCGGTAGGTTGAATTGCCCTCATGTTCCGCCAGATGCGAATATCCGATCTCTCCCGCAAGTCCCATGGCACAAACCGCAGCGGCCGCTGCCTCCAGCACATTTTCAGGATTGGCAGTGACAAATGCGGTCATCATTCCGGAAAGCTGGCATCCTGTTCCGGTGATCTTTCCCATCTGAGCTTTTCCGTTCCGGATCACGAAGCAGCGCTTGCTGTCTGCCACAAGATCGATCGCTCCGGTCACTGCGATCACCGAACCGGTGCTCTTAGCATAGTCCTTCACAAAACGGACCATCTTGTCCAGGTTCTCTTCGGTAACGGCATCCGCCGCATCTGCATCCACTCCTCTGGTCGTCCCGGTGCCTATGCCAAGGGCTTTGATCTCAGAGATATTTCCACGGATCACTGTGAAATGAATTTCGCGCAGAAGATCTGCCGCTGTCCCGGTCCGAAGACGGCTGGCGCCTGCGCCGACGGGATCCAGCAAAATGACATGATTCAGTTCCTGAGCCTTCTTTCCTGCAAGATGCATACCCTGGATACTGGACTGATTCAGGGTGCCGATATTGATATTCAAGCCGCCGCATATAGAAGTGATATCCTCGACATCCTCCGGCTCATCCGACATGATCGGGCTGCCTCCGCATGCGAGTATCACGTTCGCCACATCATTGACAGTTACATAATTGGTAATATTGTGTACCAGCGGCATCTTTTCCCTTACTGTATCCAGGTATTTTCCAAACATTTTTTGTCCTCCTTTTTCCGTGGAACATACGGCTATCAGCTGTGGAACGTCGGGAAGGCTCCGACGTTCCTGACTACGTCCGAAAAAAAAGCGGACTCCCCAAGCCGGAAAGTCCGCAATAAAAGCCTTATCTTCCCTACGTTGGCATTATCCAAATCAGGTACGGTCG
>CADBQK010000326.1 GCA_902796775.1 uncultured Lachnospiraceae bacterium | reverse complement strand
TACCATGCTGTATGTGCGGCTTCGGAAGGCTATGAGATGCGTCAATATGCAGAGCCTGCCGCATCCAGGATAGAAACAGTCAGGAATGAGACCCATAAAAAGATCATTCAGGCAGGTTATGCCGGAGAGTACCCCAGATATAGAAAAGGCGGGAAAGTGCTGGAGGTTTTTGAAGAACATCCATTCACGGTTTCAATAATGGATGATATGGGCTTTAGCGTTCACCTTCTGGAATGGGATAAAGATATGCTGAACAACAAATGGAGTATTGATTTAATTTGAAAACTGGGTTAGAAAACAAGTAATACATGATGCATTGTTAAAGCAGCAAGAGCAAATCATAACACCCTGAATATGTCTTTATACAAAAATAAGGTGGAGGGGCTTGCATTTGAGAAGCACAAAGATGCAGCTATAGTATTCCCTGCGAACGGACAGCTTAGAAACAGATTAGTCGTGGTTGAGTGATAAAACCGGAGCCTATCATAGTAGTGGACTACTGATAGGCTCCGGCCATGCTGTATTAGATTTTATTCCTTCATGTATATAGTATTTCTGACTTCTCGCAGGAAAATTACATCGTTCCAGCACTGCCACTCGGTCTGATATAGAGGGATATGGCTATCCTCCTCCAACAGCGAACTTTACGTACTTTCGTTCAAAGGCCTAGTACTTAGCATTTCATCAGCAAAGTCGTATATTTTTTGTATATTATCTAGTGAAAAGAGCTTTGCATCCGCATGATCGCAATCAGAGAACAGATCGAGTCTGCATTTATCTGGACCAATTAAGCTAACCAGTTTTTCATAGTATGCAATCGACTGTGTATTTGGAACAATCTGATCTGATAAACCATGTTGTAAGAGTGTTGGGCAGGATTTCTCAGTTAAGTGCTCGTTTGGACTTGAGAGAGCAAGTTCGCTTTTGACGCTGTTTAGGTCTGTGGTTCCAAAGAAATTTTCATAGATCCAGTCTTCTAAATAACGCCCGTGACGGTAATAATCAAAGCAGCCATACCACAGGATTAGAACATTAGGTTTTGCGCTGATGGCACCGTTTCCGAGGATGTCTTCTTCGAGATATCCGGTATCGCAGCTAGTGGCTGCTAAAGCTGCAAGATGCGCACCTGCAGAACCGCCCCAAAGGACAATCCGATCAGGATCAATACCATATTCACAAGCATGTTTCCGGATAAACCGGATTGCTGATTTTAGTTCCAGAACAGGTGTCGGGTAGTGAGCATGGGGACTTAATGTATAGCCAAGGGAGATGCATACATATCCTCTAGATAGGCCATAAAGGAACGGTTCAAATTCAACAGATCTTTTCTGACCAAAGTACCATGCCCCGCCATGGACCTCCAGAAATACCGGAAGCCGGTAGCTACATAGATCACCTGTTACCGTTGGAGGATAGAATATATCCATCTTTTCTGTGCTGTAGAGATTTCCATAAGGAATATCCAAGAGACAATGCGGATATTTATTTATATCCATGAGGGGGATCATATCCTCTGCACTGTTTATCGAGGGGTTATTTAACCTTGCGGCTGTTTCCCTGATCGTTTCCTTTATATGTTCTTGAATTGATTGTGCCATTTTGTGCCCTTAACCTTTCACCGCTCCGGCGGTCATACCTTCTATGAAGTACTTTTGGAATACCAGGAAAAGAATTACAATTGGGAATATAGCAACGAAAGAACCTGTGATCAGCAGATCATAATTGTTTCCATACGGAGTGATCAATGTATTAAGGCCGATCGGCAGGGTAAATTTGTTGTCGGAACGAAGAACAAGCAAGGGCCATAAGACATTATTCCAGCTAGTCATGCCATTAAGAATGGCCATCGCTGCAAAGGACGGTTTCATGACTGGAATTATGAGCCGGAAAAATATGCCATATTCTGAAGCACCATCTATTCGTCCTGCCTCAATGATCTCAGAGGGGATCCCTGAAAGATACTGACGAAAGAAAAAGATAGTGGATGAATGCGCAATAAAAGGAAGCGCAATGGCGACGTAGGAGTCGGACATTCTCAGATTATTTATCTCCTGGTACAGAGGGAGCATGATAATCTCGAAGGGAACAGACATGATAAGGATTACCACAAAAAAGCACAGGTTCTTAAATGGGAAATCATATGCAGCAAAGCCATAAGCCACAAAGGCACTGACAGCAAGTGTTGTGATTACCTGGAAGACCACTAACAGAAGGCTGTTTTTATACCACATCCAGTATCTGGCAGCAGCGGAAGAGAAGATCATGAAATAATTGTCCAGGTTCATTTCTGAAAGACGGATCCGCAGGTTTATTCCGTGCTGGACCATATCGTTTCCATCCTTAAAAGTTGACAAAAGGAGCGCATACAATGGGATGAGCACAAAAAGACCAATGCATATAAAGAGGGCGTAAGCAGCAATTTTCTTTGGAATCCTGGAGGCAGATGTGTGTTCCTTCATTTCATCTTTCCTCCTTTCTAAAATATCCTGAAAGAGATAACTGTGCCATATTGATTATCAGAACCAGCAGCATCAGGATCAGACCAACTGCAGAAGCGTATCCCATCTGGTTTTTTTCAATTCCTTGTCTATAAAGATAGCCGACTATAGTAAGACCAATATTTCCGGGTGAATTGTTTCCCTTATAGAGCATATAACTCTCGACAAACATAGCAAGACCGGCATTGATGCTGATAGTTAGAACATAAGTTGTGGTGGGCTTAAGCAGTGGAATGGAAATGCGGGTAAGTTTTTGCCAGTCACTTGCGCCATCGATAGATGCAGCTTCGTACAACTCAGGAGGGATGTTTTGCAGACCTGCGATGTAATACATCATATTGACGCCGATCCACCTCCAGCAGGCGAGTACTAGCAGTGCGATATATCCGGTAACAGGTCGTTTTAGCCACTTTATGGATTCATGACCAAAGAATGCAATGACCTGATTCATCAATGCAGAGTCGCTCTCCCCAAGGATCAATCGAAAAATTGTACCTGCTACTACTACAGAGGTAAGTGCAGGAATGAAGTAGATCGTCTTGAAAACTTTGGTATATTTCATGATTTTGCTGTTTGCTATGCAAGCTAGCAGCATTGGTACCGGTATAAGAATCCCGACAGAAAGACAGCGCTCTTCTGCATCATTCCGGACAGTGACAAGTCCTACAACTTCCTTGTAGGCGTACTGGATTCCCAGATCTTCCAGGAACTGTATTATGTCGCAGACTTTGAACATAACGGCTCCCTGCCTGTTCCCGTTGCATTCTGGATGGATGAATTTGCCAACGTGCCGCTTCCAGAAGGCTTCACGGAGATCCTCTCCACCATGAGGAGCCGCAACATCTCCGCCAATATCATCCTGCAGAACAAGGCGCAGCTGCAGGCGCTTTTCAAGGACAGTTACCAGACAATCCTGGGCAACTGCGATGTGATGATCTACCTTGGCGGCAATGAATCCGAGACCCATAAACTGATCTCGGAGATGTTGGGGAAATTCACTGCAGAAAAAAAGTCTACAGGTGAAACCCTGGGACAGCATGGCTCTTCAAGCAGGAACTATGATGTCCTGGGCAGGGAGATCCTCACGCCGGATGAAGTGCGCAAGCTGGATAACAGCAAGTGCCTGGTGTTCATACGGGGCTTTGACCCCGTACTGGATGACAAGTGCCACACCTGGGAGAGGGATGAGTACATCGCTTCGCAGAAGATGGGGCTGTATAACGGGAATCAGGCAGTTGAGGAACTCTACGAGGAAGGACAGAAGAACTTCTATATGGATGCAGAGGGTGAAAAGGGGGATGCCGATTCTTACCACTACCAGGTGGAAACATATCAGGCTGTCTTTGCAGGTACAAAAGCGCTTTCCAGGACCGTAAAGCTTAAGGACACTCTTTTTATGCCGGATCCAAAACTGGGCGGGTATCAGGTCCGTCATGAACACGGTTCGGAAGAAGTATTCCCGGTCTTTGACAAAGATACAGCCGTAGACGTCAGTACCGGTGGAAACATGATAACCAAATATCCGATCATCGGACTTGCTGATAAAGATGGCAGGGATATCCGCATGACTACGGACGGTCTGGAGAAGATCTTCCGGAAAGGAAATACGATCACACCTGTCATGAAGCTGCTGCTGTAAAAGCAGTGTTATGTGTGAGTATTCCGGCTGGAGGCAGAATATCTGCTGTATCTGACAGGAGATCAAAGAAAGGACAGGACATGAGAGATATGGAATATCTGACAGAGAAAGATATGCCTTACTTCAAAGAGAAGGCGAAAAAGGGGGAGGCAGTGATCATATATATCGATCCGGATGCGCTTCTTGGATCCGCAGATAAGATCAGCGAGCTGCTGGAGAGCTGCCAGGAGCAGAAGAGTATCCTGACAGAAGAGAAGCTGAAAAAGTTCCTTGCAGATAACAGTATGCTTCTTAGTGAGGAAGCCCTCCGCTCCAGAAGGATACTGGAGGAAAATGAGAAACTTCAGCAGTACATTGACGGGAAGATCACGGAACTGGAGGAGAGCAAAGAGAAGAAAAAGGTTAAGGTTCAGCGCTATTTTAGGAATGGAAGCATCAGCCCGGCAGATCTTTCATTGCTGCGGCAGGCAGTAGAAGACGGATTTACGGATGATGAGATCCGGATCCTTATGGACGATGCCTTGGATGAAAAGCAGAAAAATCTTGTCTATCAGGGGATCCGGGCCAGGAAACTGTAAGGATACATGATCATGACGATAAGCGGAGGGAAACTATGAAAACAGGAGAATATGGACATAGAACCGATAAAGGAAGACAGGACTGGCGCCAGGACCTGATCAGAGAGCTTGGGATCGTTGACGAGGGTAACATTGCTGCCCTCGTCGACCTGGAGGAGAGGATGGAGCTTGACGAACGGATCCTGAAACTGGTTGAAAGGGGGAAGGACTATGGCAGGGGCATATGACATCGTTATGAGTGAGAGGAGGGGAGTCGTCGAGAAGATCATACAGATGATGCAGAGCGGCGACTTCTTCAGAAATGCAGCCGAATGGAACGCAGCAGCACTCAGTCCACAAAATCCCCTATCGAATGTCAGATATAAAGGCGGGAACCGTCTCAGGCTGATGACGCATGTCGTCATGAACCACTATAAGGATCCGCGCTGGGCAACAGCAAAACAGTTCATGGAGAAAGGCTATCACATCCGGAAGGGCGAGCACGGCGTGATCTGCGAGAAATGGATCTTTGAGAAGCAGCAGAAGACCAGGGATATACACGGTAATGAGACATATGAGACGGTCCCGCTTGATCATCCGCAGGTTTCATACTTCCGGGTCTTTAATGCAGAGCAGGTCGAAGGGTTTCCGCAGTTCGAGATCCCGCAGCAGAAACAGACAGACGTTTCCATCATGGCTGACCGGCTGATGGAGACCAGTGAATGCCCTGTGGAGCTGCTGGCGCAGGAGAGGGCATATTATTCTGTGGCAGAAGACAAGATCATCCTGCCGCTGCGCAGTCAGTTCAAGGATGAGGAGAGCTTTGTCAAGACGCTTCTGCATGAGATGTCGCATGCCAGCGGAGCAAGGGGAAGGCTTAACCGTGACATGGGTGGCATGTTTGGAACAGAAAGTTATGCGAGAGAAGAACTGCGAGCAGAGATAGGCGCACTCTTCACCGGATCTGACCTGGGGCTGGCACTGTCATCTGAACACTACGAAGATCATTCTGATTATTTAAAGTCGTGGATCGGTGCATTGAGGGATGATTACAATGAGTTATTCAGAGCCTGTGCAGATGCAGAAAAGATTTCAGAACGTTTGATCAGGAATTATTCCAGGAGGTATGAACTAGAGAAACGAAATCTGTATGAGGCTCTACAAGGGAAAGAAATCAATAGCATAATGAAATCAGACATGATAAAATCTCTTTGATATTATATCATGGATTGGGATGGTTATTATGTGTTCAGAAACTCAGGAATGGAGCAAACTTTCATATGTTGAAAAAAACTATCAATTATTCATAAAACAAAAGAAACTGCTGGATCTGTTTTTGCAGAAGGGAGCTATCTCTCAGCAACAGTATGATAAAAGCTTACATGATCTTACAGTAAAAATGTGCCATAGCAGTAATTGTCCAACAATTGAATAATGGGGAATCATGAGGACTTACAGCCATTTTGCAATATGTGGAGGAGACTGGGAACATCGGTCATACTTGCAAATAAAGTTTGCATCATGGGATACGGACAATTTCTGCAGAGTTTGTACTCGACTTTATGTTTACGAAAAAGAAACCTAACAAATGGATTGAAAAGCATTAGTCTGCGGAACGAAAGCAACACTATGTTAATCCATAAAATGATAAACCATCGGCATACAGATGGCAAAATATGTCTTTTTTCATTTCGAGGATATAAATATGCAGGATATATTCAACATAAACATAGGTGATGTTGTATTTCAAAACTGGATTGTCACAAAGCGCATTGGAAGTGGCGCAAGTGGTATTGTATATGAAGTTAAGAAGACCGATGGCTTTATTGAAAATACTTCTGTCCTAAAGGTCATCTATATTCCTCAGGATGAATATGTCAAACGCCAACTTGCAATGGAGGGAATGCAGCCAGAGGAAGTTACTTCATATATCCGAAATATAGTTGACACATTGGTTGAAGAGATCAAAATAATGGTCTCATTCAAAGAATTTCCATACATTGTGCGTTGCGAGGACCATGATTTGTATAGGTCTGATGATGAGTCCAAGTGGTGTATTCTTATTCGGATGGAAAAGCTCATCTCTCTTCCTGAATATCAAATCAATCATGATCTTACGGAACAAAATATCCTGAAGCTGGCCGTAAACATGACAAAGACACTAGGTTTGTTTGCACAGAATGGCGGTATTATTCATCGTGATATAAAACCACAGAATATCTTTGTCAGCCCGTATGGAGACTATAAGCTGGGTGATTTTGGAATAGCCAGGATATGTGATGCAACTGTTACGACACTTTCGAGAAAAGGTACTGAAGAGTATATGGCTCCGGAAGTGTATTGGAACGAACGCTACGATGCATCCGTGGATATTTATTCGCTTGGACTTGTACTGTACCAAGCGCTTAATCATAACAGACTTCCTTTTCTTCCATTAACAGGATCTTATACTGCCATGGATCGCCACCAGGCATTTATCAAACGAATTAGAGGAAAGTCTGAACTGCCATCTCCTGTAGATGCTTCTCCAAGTTTTGCAAGGATCATCTTGAAGATGTGTGCTTATGATCCTGATGACCGTTATAAAACAGCGCCAGAATTACTGGATGATTTGCTCAAAGTAGTGCCTTCTGAGACAATCCTCCGGCATGATGATCATCTACACGAAAGAGGAAAAACAGCTTCAAATGATTTTTCTCCCACAGTTGCTCTTTTTACAGCCAGAAATAAACATACCACAACAGAAAACTTGGGCAGTAAGCCCCAGAACAGCATTAATAACTATGACATTAAAAGCGAACAAGGGAATAGTTCGGATAACATCCGTCATTATAATACTGTTCATAACAAATCTGTTCCTGAGTATGGAGTACCTATAAAGCAGGACCAAATATCAGATGAGCCGGTTCTGGAAAACTCTGATACAAAACAGAAAAAAACGTTACAAGATACCATTCCTAATGCACTGCAGAATGAGGCGAAAGCCGTTCAACAGGATAAGAGGGAAAATGTCCGGACAATCGACAGGCCGGCAAAGAAAAGAAATTGGAAAAAAGTTTCAATATACATAGTTAACATCGTTATAATAGCAGCAGCTATTATGGTCCCATTTTTCAAGAATCGATTTGGCAACACTTATACATTAACTGTTAAAGGAGCTTCAGGCAGCGGATTGTATCATAAGGGGAAAAAAATAGAACTCCATGCCGGGGAAGACAGTGCTTTTACCCAATGGACAGTTGACAGCGGTTCTTTGGAAATAAGTGATGATGAGCTGCTTCAAAAGGATCTGGTTTTCTCTATGCCCGCTGAAGATATCACTATCTCTATGCATGGACGTTCTGTTGAAGAATTGTATGCTTTGGGGAAAGATTTCTATTCGCATGAACAATATGGTTCGTCACTGGACTATTTTTGCCAAGCTGCTGCGTTAGGCTCTGCGAATGGCGCTTTTTATGCAGGCTCGATTTATCATAGAGGATTAAATGGGAGAAAAGACTTTACTCTCGCACATAAGTATTACAATAAAGCTGTGGAAAATGGCAGTGATAAGGCTGCAGAAATGCTAGGAATCATGTACCTGTATGGACTGGGAGTAACTTGTAACGTGGAAAAAGCATTGGAGTACTTCCTGAAGGCTGCGGATCTAGGCGATACTAAAATGCTGTACTGTGTCGGATATATGTACGATATGGGTAATTTTGTACCTCAGAACCAGGAAAAAGCAAATGAGTATTATGCTGCAGCTAGAAGAAAGGAATCAAGTCAAACAGAAAAGGTATATAGAGAGCTTCCTATGGAGACGGAAGGGGTTACAGAGCAAGCCGAGTGGGATCCAGCAGACAATGCGTCAGAATTTGCGGGATACTATAAATCACTTGAGGAGAGTCTCTTATCTATGCTGAATAGCGTCAGTAGTATGAATGATGAAGACCTCGACGCGATAGTTAATGGAGGAGGGCCACTTCAAGCTAGCATAGCGAAAAACTGGATCGAGGCAAGGGAGCAGCTGGGTCAGTTTTCAGAATGCAGAGAGCAGAAAACAGCGGAATTTGGTGAGTTTATTGTTGTGACAGCAGATTGTGTGTATGTTTCTGATTCTTCTGAAGAAAGGCTGGCAGAAGTAATAGCCATTTATAACCTTAAAGAGGGGGGGGAGATATATCCTCCTGTTTGGATTATCTCTGATAATTGATATTCTTCACAAGGTATATTACAGTGCAGTAAAGTATAGAAATGGAAGGCCTATCAAATACAAACTTTTGTATTTGATAGGCCTTTGCTGTTAAGAGAGAAAGTTTGTCAGTCATATCGTTTTAGAAGAAGGAAAATCTCGCAGGCAGTTGGCAGCGTTTCAGAACGCCGGGGTTATGTTTTGGAAAACTATTTTCAGCGCAGATTCCAGATCCAGGCAGGGGAAGCAATGGAGAATACAGTCATAGGTGTAACGTTTACTGCTTTATTATTTCTATGTTCATAATCTTCAGATTAGTCACCTGAGAAATATCTAGTATTTTCATAAGGTTTCTGCCTTTGCGCAGGCACTATTCATAATTGTTATAGATTTTATGATGGAAAAGTAGTTCCCGAATGGGAACTCTTTTTTTGTCTTTTTTATCTGCTAATTCTGCCAAGACATAAGGTTCACTGAGATTATTTTATAGGAGATTGAAGTGATGGGGAAACAGGTAAAATGTAGAGAGCGTGTTTCAAAACACGGTGAGATATTCACAAACGAGCGTGAAGTATATGCAATGCTGGATCTTGTGAAGAAAGAGACCGATAGAATTGAGAGTCGTTTCCTGGAACCAGCTTGCGGTGAAGGGGCGTTCTTAAAAAAAATCCTCAGGCGCAAACTTGAAGTAGTGAGACTAACTATTAAAAGTCTCCAAGATTATGAACGATATTCCTTATTGGCATTAACCAGTATCTATGGGATCGATATTATGGAAGACAATGTGAGAAGCTGTCGAGAGGTTTTGTTTGATATCTGGAATGCAGATTACTCACAGTATGCTGGAGAAAAGGCAAATGACCGATGCCGCATTGTTGCGAAACATATACTTATTAAAAACATCTTCTGTGGTGCTTCTTTAACCATGCTTCAGAATGATGGTACACCGATTATATTTACTGAGTGGAGTTCTACGTCAAGTTATCTACAGGAGCAGCAGGAGGACAAGCATTATGGAGTTTGATGTAATAATAACAAATCCACCCTATCATTTACTTACTGCAGGTAATGGTAATGGTGCTCAGACGAAGCCGTTATATCATAAGTTTGTTGAACTGGCTATACG
>CADBQK010000325.1 GCA_902796775.1 uncultured Lachnospiraceae bacterium | reverse complement strand
CGGTAATGACGGAGGAAGACAGACTGCAGTCCGCGCTACACGTGATTGGGGTAAGGTGGCTTTAGTAGGCGAGGGCGGTACAATGTCTCTTAATCCAAGCCCTGATATGATGCATGCACAGAAGTCTGTTTACGGTTCCTGGGTTACATCGACATGGAGGATGATGGATCTTGTAGAACATTTAGTACGCTGGGGTATTCATCCCGGAGATCTGATCACAGATGAATTCCCGGTCGAGCAGGCAGATAAGGCCTATGCTCTTATGGCCAGCGGAAAATGCGGTAAAGTTGCCATTGTCTACCCTGATTAAACTAATCAGGAATACATGTTTCTTATGATCAGGTTATTGCGAAACTCTGTCTGTTTGAGGTGCAGCCTGTGTTAAAAAAGTCAGGATATACAGTTTTGCAGTTACCTGATCCCATCATAATATTTGAGAGGAGAACTCATGGAAACGCTCGAATTAAAGAAGATTGCAAATGAGGTCCGCAAGGGAATCGTGACTGCCGTGCATAGTGCTAAGGCAGGACATCCCGGCGGCTCACTTTCCTCTGCAGATCTGTTTACTTATTTATATTTTGAAGAGATGAATATTGACCCGAAGGACCCGAAAAATCCTGACAGAGACCGTTTCGTCCTTTCCAAGGGACATACAGCCCCCGGGTACTATTCTGCTATGGCTCAGCGTGGATACTTCCCTGTAGAAGACCTGAAAACACTGCGCCAGATCGGTTCCCATCTTCAGGGGCATCCCTGCATGCAGCATATCCCCGGTATCGATATGTCCTCCGGATCACTTGGACAGGGCATTTCAGCTGCTGTGGGTATGGCTCTTGCCGGCAAGATGGATGGAAAAAGCTACCGTGTTTACACACTGCTTGGAGATGGGGAGATCCAGGAAGGCCAGGTATGGGAGGCATCCATGTTTGCCGGTGCCAGAAAACTTGATAATCTTGTTGTGATCGTGGATAATAATGGACTTCAGATCGACGGCAGGATAGACGATGTTTGTTCTCCTTATCCAATCGATCAGAAATTTGAAGCTTTTAACTTCCACGTTATCCGTGTGGAAGACGGCAATGATATGGATCAGCTTCGCAGGGCATTTGAAGAAGTTCATCAGGGATGGTCAAAACCCTGCGCAATTATCATGAAAACTGTAAAAGGAAAAGGAGTATCCTTTATGGAGAACCAGGCTTCCTGGCATGGAAGCGCACCGAATGACGAGCAGTATAAGATCGCCATGGATGATCTGGAGAAAGTGGGGGAAATGCTATGCCGGAAGTAAAAAAGATCGCTACGAGAGAAAGCTATGGGAATGCCCTGGCAGAACTTGGCGCAGAATATGAAAATCTTGTTGTTCTGGACGCAGATCTGGCAGGCGCGACAAAGACAGGCGTGTTTAAAAAAGCCTTCCCCGACAGGCATATCGACTGCGGGATCGCCGAGGCGAATATGATGGGTATCGCTGCAGGCTTATCCACTGCCGGCAAAGTTCCCTTTGCAAGTACCTTTGCCATGTTTGCAGCCGGGCGTGCTTATGAACAGGTGCGCAACTCTATCGGATATCCTCATCTGAATGTGAAGATCGGAGCAACTCATGCAGGGATTTCTGTAGGAGAAGACGGAGCCAGCCATCAGTGCAATGAGGATATCGCCCTGATGCGCACGATCCCCGGTATGGTCGTCATCAATCCTTCTGATGATGTAGAGGCAAAAGCTGCAGTCCGGGCAGCCTACGAATATGAAGGGCCTGTCTATCTGCGTTTCGGCCGTCTGGCAGTTCCTGTGATCAATGATCATCCGGATTACCACTTCGAGATTGGAAAGGGCATTGTCTTACGAGAAGGCAGCGATGTCACGATCATCGCCACAGGACTTTGCGTAAACAGCTCTCTCGAGGCTGCGCAGATGCTGGAGGCGGAGGGGATCTCAGCCAAAGTCGTCAACATCCATACCATTAAACCTCTGGATGAAGAGCTGGTCATTGCTGCAGCAAAGGAAACGGGCAAAGTGGTGACTGTAGAAGAACACTCTATTATCGGCGGCCTTGGCGGAGCAGTCTGTGAACTGCTTTCTGAGAAAGCTCCGACAAAGGTAAAACGGATTGGTGTGATGGATGTATACGGGGAGTCCGGACCGGCAGCAAAACTGCTTGAAAAGTACAAGCTTGACGGGAAAGGTGTCTTCCAGCAGATCAGGAGCTGGCTTGCCGTCTAAAGATCCGGCAGATGGACAGCGTCAAACTGACAGAGGAAATATATGAAGATTGGATTTGGAAGTGACAAGGCTGGAAACGGGCTGAAACGGTACCTGTTCGATTATCTGTCTGAAAAAGGACATGAATGTATTGATCTCACAGAGGGCAGTGCGGATGAATCGCCGGATTATCCGCTTGCAGGCATCCTGGTTGCAGAAGCCATCCGACGCAGGGAAGCCGAAAGGGGTATCCTTGTATGCGGAACAGGAGCAGGTGTCTCCATAGCTGCAAATAAGGTGCCGGGTATCCGTGCTGCTGCCTGTTCTGACTGTTATACTGCCCGGATGCTGACAGAACATAATCAGTGTCAGATCATTGCACTTGGACAGAGGGTCGTCGGGATAGAGCTCGCGAAGATGATCGTAGACAGCTTTCTTGAGGCTAAACCTCTTGGCGGCAGGCATGCTGCACGTGTGGATATGATCTGCCGCATCGAAGAAGAGTACGCAAGTAAATTGTATAAAAATCATTGACTTTCCTACGGGGCATATGATAGAATAATTCAGATTGAGTACTGGAGGTGTACGCATGAGTGCTATCAGAATCGCGGTTACGGTCGTTTTCTTTATCGTATGTGCCGTGCTTGTTTATCTCATATTCCTTGGCAAAGGTGAGGGTGCAGACCTGAATGGGACGGTTGTTGTCAGAAACAACGACACATATTTTTCTACCCATGGCAGGAAGCATACCGAGGATGCAATGCGTGAGAGGCTGACATTTGTCTTTCTTGCGCTGTTTATTGTCCTTTCCATCATCCTGAATATGGGATGGGGTTTCTGATCATCTGATTATCAGAGTTATCAGCTGTCACTTGGTTGATACAGGATGGCACTCCGGAAACGGGGTGCCTTTCCTGTTTCCGGATCTTTGAAACAATTAGCAAGTAAGGAGACCAGCAATGGATGCAGACAGGAAGGCGATGCTCCTGGCTTTTATGGGCGAGGAGAGCTATCGTCCTATGAAGTTTAAACAGTTGTGCGGATGCCTGGGTGTCCGCAAGGAGGAGCGTCAGGATTTCTCTCGTCTGCTAGGTGAACTGATCAGCGATGGGAGTATCTGCCTGACCAGGGAGCAGACCTACCGGATCCCGAAGCCTGACCGGGTTGAGGGTGTTTTCTCATCCAACTCCAGGGGATTCGGTTTTGTCAGGACTGATAAGTCACAAGAAGATATCTTCATTTCCCCGGATGATACGATGAATGCTATGGACGGCGATACGGTAAATGTGCAGGTCCTGAAGTGGAACGATGGCCCGGCCGGCAGAGGAAAGAAACCGGAGGGGAAGATCATCTCTATCACTCACCGTGCGCATGACAGGATTGTCGGCACATATCAGAAAGCAAAGTACTTTGGCTTTGTTGTGCCGGACAATCAGAAGATTGGGAAAGATGTTTTTATCTCTAAGGAGAAAAACGGCAGCGCTGCAGATGGATGCCGTGTAGTCGTCCGGATACTGGATTTCGGGAACAGAAACCGCAATCCTGAGGGCGAAGTGATCCGGATCCTGGGCAGAGCCGATGATGCGCGGTGTGATGCTGCAGCTGTAGCAGAAAGCTATGGAATATCACAGGATTTTCCCGGAGATGTCCTTGCCCAGGCAGCTTCTGTGAGGCAGGATATACCGGAAGAGGAAATATCACTTCGTAAAGATTTTCGAAATGTACTGACGATCACGATTGACGGAGAAGATGCCAAAGATCTGGATGATGCAATCAGTCTTGAGAAAACAGAAGAAGGTTTCCGGCTTGGTGTGCACATCGCGGATGTAAGCCACTATGTGCAGGAGGGGTCACCACTTGACAGGGAGGCTCTGAACAGAGGTACCAGTGTCTACCTGATCGACACGGTAATTCCTATGCTTCCCAAAAGCCTTTCCAATGGTATCTGCTCATTAAATGAAGGTGCAGACCGGCTTACACTCAGCTGCCTGATGGACTTTGATCATAACGGGAGAGTTACCGGTCATGAGATATGTGAGTCCGTGATCTGTTCTGATCACCGCATGTCCTACAAACAGGTTGGAGGACTGTTGGAGCATATGACAGAGTCCGGTACAGCTGACTGCAGAACAGCAGAAGAGAGGCCGTCAGACAGCACCAGAAGCATGGACGATACCTTCACACAGTCTGCAGATGAAAACATCTGTACACAATCTATAGATGCAGACACTCTGCATATGCTGTATGATATGAAGGAACTGTCTGATCTGATCCGGAAACGGCGGCAGGAGAGAGGCGGTATCGACTTTGATTTCCCTGAGTCGAAGATCGTGCTGGGAGAGGATGGAGTTCCGATATGTGTCAGCCCCTATGAGATCAATGATGCTAACCGCATGATCGAAGATTTTATGCTGATGGCGAATGAAACGATTGCTGAGGATTACTTCTGGCAGGAGATGCCCTTTATATACAGAAGTCATGAGTCCCCGGATCCGGATAAGATCGAGAAACTCGGCTCATTGATTCGAAGCTTTGGCTATTCGATCCATACGCATAACCGGGAGATCCACCCGATGGAGCTGCAGAAGCTTCTCGGAAAGATTGATGGCATGCCTGAAGCAGCTTTCCTGTCCCGTATGGTGCTGCGGTCGATGAAACGAGCTGCATATACCACAGACAATCCGGGGCACTTTGGTCTGGCTGCTTCCTATTATTGTCATTTCACTTCACCGATCCGCCGCTATCCCGATCTGCAGATTCACCGTATTATCAAGGAAAATCTGCACGGGAAGATGGACGAGAGGAGACGCTCCCATTATCGGGAGATCCTGCCCGATACAGCTCGGGCGTCTTCTGCAGCAGAGAGAAGAGCAGATGACGCGGAGAGAGCTCTGGACAAGATCAAAAAGGCAGAATATCTGTCCAGGCATATTGGTGAGGAATACGACGGACGTATATCCGGCATCTCCGGATGGGGATTCTTTGTAGAGCTCGATAATACCTGTGAGGGCATGGTCCGTCTGGAATATCTGGATGACGATTATTATGTTTACGATCAGGGAGAGGGGATTCTGCGCGGAGTAGATACAGAACGCTGTTACCGGATCGGAGATCCTGTGAGGATACAAGTCCTGCAGGCAGATCTGGCTGCAAAAATCGTATATTTTGCTGTTATTCAGTAAAGATCCCTATTTTTCGGTTTTCTGTACAACTTCATGTACAGTACCGTAAAATGAATCATGAGGTTTGGAAATGGCTGAAAAAAATGCTGTAAAACTGATTGCCAATAATAAGAAGGCATTCCACGATTATTTTATAGAAGATAAGTATGAGGCTGGCATCTCCCTGGTTGGGACAGAAGTGAAGTCTTTGAGAATGGGCAAATGCAGTATCAAGGAGTCCTTCATCGTTATCAAAGGCGGGGAGATGTTTATTGAGCATATGCATATCAGCCCCTATGAAAAGGGGAATATCATGAATAAGGATCCACTGCGGACCAGAAAGCTGCTGGTCCATCGCAGTGAGATCCGTAAGCTCGCTGCACAGGTTGCCCAGAAAGGCTATACTATCGTACCCCTGCGCGTTTATTTCAAAGGAAGTCTCGTAAAAGTAGAGATCGGTCTGGCCAAAGGCAAGAAGCTCTATGATAAACGGACTGACATCGCAAAAAAGGATATGCGCAGGGAAGCGGAGCGTGATATGAAGATCCGTTTCCGATAAAAAAGATCCGTGCTTTGCTATTTCAGCCCCAGCAGGATCAGGGAACAGATCCGGTAGGTCACAGCCTGGTCAAAGCGGCGGATATCAAGACCGGTCTCATTTTCGATCTGCTCCAGACGATAAAGAAGCGTATTGCGGTGTACGTGGAGCTGCTTGGCAGTCTGCGCAATATTCATATCGTTGCTGAAAAAACAGTTGGCTGTATTCTGGTTTTCCGTATTGAAGGCAGGTGATGCCTGAGTGAGAAAGCGTTCGCCGATATGACTGCGGACGTATTCCCTGAGGGTTTCTTCCGGAGAGTCATAGAGCAGCTGCCCGATTCCCAGCTCATTGTATGCATAGATCGTCCTGTCCGGATAGAAGATCGAGCCGACCTTCATCGCCAGGATACATTGTCTGCAGGAGCTTGTCAGTTCCTGGCTGCTGTGTACTGTGCCGCTGAAAGAAATACAGACCTGTTCCATCAGCTCTGTATTCATGAGATCCAGAATTTTGTAGGCAGTCTCCTCAGCAAACGGATGCTCATGCGCCTGAAAGTGGCAGGCTAGAAGGATTTGCGTCTGGTCAAAGGGCAGGATCCATGTACGGCTGTCCGGAAACATGCTGCGCAGTACCAATGTGATCTCCGGATACAGCTTCTTTCCAAAACGGATCAGATACAAGGTCCTGATCCCGCCGGAGTCCAGATGTGTCCTTGCAGCATACTGATAAAACTCATCATCCGGGATCTCTCCGGTAAGCCATCTAAGGATGACATGTTCCTGATGGTCAGTATCCCGCAGTGTCATGCACAGCCTGCGGATCTTCTGTACGGCTTCCTCCGGATCACGGATATCCTGTTCCCTGAGCTCAATCGGAAGGCCGGTCAGCTGTCTAAGCTGAAGGATCGATTGCTGTAGATTATCTGATGCATTCATGAAAATCACCTGTTTTACCTGTTTCGCGCTTATAATCGTGACAAACCATTGCGATGTCTGCGCTTACACTGCCTGTTACCGGTATATGCAAACATCTTAACACATTTTCATCCATAAAAGAAGCTCCCGAAATCCGGTTTGCGGATTTGCGGGAGCTTCCTTGTCTGGAGTATAGAGGAGGGGCGATATGCTCTAGTTGGTAATCGTCTCTTCTGTCTCTTTGTCAAAGACATGGATCTTGTCCATGTTCAGCGAGAAATGAGCTTTGGAACCCTGCTTCAGGGAAGTGCTGGCATCTGTACGGGCTGTCATCTGCATACCTTCCAGATCAAAGTACAGATATACTTCTGCACCGAGCAGCTCATAGAACTTGATGTCTGCTTCAATCGTGGAGCCCTTGCTCAGATCTTCTGCAGTAGCCTCGTTTACATTCTCCGGACGAATGCCCAGGATAACCGTCTTGCCATCGTAACCGCCATCGATCAGAGCCTTTGCCTTATCTGCGGGAACAGGGAAAGTGCTGCTGCCGATCTGGAGTGTTACATCATTGCCGTTTACCTTACATTCAGCATCGAAGAAGTTCATCTGAGGAGAACCGATAAAGCCTGCTACAAAGAGATTGCAGGGCTTATTGTAAAGATTCTGAGGGGTATCTACCTGCTGTACATAACCATCTTTCATAACAACGATACGGCTGCCGAGGGTCATAGCTTCTACCTGGTCATGTGTAACGTAGATGATGGTCGCGCCCAGGTTCTGGTGGATCTTGGAGATCTCAATACGCATCTGTACTCTCAGTTTAGCATCCAGGTTGGAGAGAGGCTCGTCCATCAGGAATACCTTAGGATTACGGACGATTGCACGGCCCATGGCAACACGCTGTCTCTGGCCGCCGGAGAGCTGACTGGGCTTTCTGTCAAGGAGCTTCTCCAGGTCAAGGATCCTGGCTGCTTCGCGGACCTTCTTGTCAATCTCATCAGCAGGAACCTTGCGCAGCTTAAGGGAAAATGCCATATTGTCATAGATGGACATATGCGGATACAGAGCATAGTTCTGGAAGACCATGGCAATATCACGATCCTTAGGCTCGACATTGTTCATCAGGTCGCCGTCGATCCTGAACTCACCTTCGGAAATTGACTCCAGACCTGCGATCATACGCAGAGTAGTGGATTTACCGCAGCCGGAAGGGCCGACGAAAATGATAAACTCTTTATCTTCAATCTCAAGATTAAAATCATGAACTGCATGATAGCCATTGGGATAGATCTTCTGAACGTTTTTAAGTGATAAATTAGCCATGAAACATTCCTCCGTTTGAAAACTGTTACTTATTTAAGATTAAGCAGAAATATAATATGCTTGCAGGCATACTTATAAACTACATCAATATTACAGGAATCCGCTTCATGCAGCAATAACAGAAGTATCCGAAATTATACGGAAATCTTTGTTTACATTTGATACATTTCTCTTATCTAAGGTATGGAAAAGAGAAGGCGTGTTATGTATAATGTGTTTATCGCACTAAAACTCTCTATATCACATTCTCCGGATAAACTAGTTTATAACGCTAAAGATACTGAAAGGAGATACCGGACATGTACGAAGAATTCAAAGATAAACATAAAGATTCCAAAGAATACATGGTGGATACAGAAGACGAAAAGGAAAAAACTGAAGAGAAATCTTTCTGGGAAAAACTTGCAAAGCTGTTTAACAGTTTAGCTATGTTTAATGCCATCAACAAACATTATTGATGAGGCATATTCTGATTATACAGTCTGCTTCATACAGATTTAACTCAAAAAATGAAATCCATACATAAAAAAGGCATATTAGAGCATAAAGAAGGCATAACAGAATGGAAATAATAAT
>CADBQK010000324.1 GCA_902796775.1 uncultured Lachnospiraceae bacterium | reverse complement strand
GGCATGGATGCATGCCCCAGGATCACTGTATCGATATGCTCCTGGTCAGAATCTGCCTTTGTATGCGCAATCAGTTCTTCATAAAAGAAGGATGTTGCCTCCGGCCCCATCCCTCCGATCACACCCAGTACCTTTCTCATTTGCCTGTCCCCCTCTTTCTTCAGGGAATTCCCTGATGATCCTCTGCCCCAGGAATTATCACAGACCCTGTTTTTTCACTGCTGCAGGGAATCTTAGGGAACCCTGCAGCCTTGTCTTATTTGTAGTATTTACGGTACAGACCATACTGTCTCAAATACAGCTTCAGCATCCGGGCCAGCCTGGGCATTCCCAGATCCCCTTTCATAAACAGAGGATTCACAACCCTGCCCTGCCGGATCAGCTTTTTCAATTTCGCTTTCATCGCAGGATCCTTGACATGCTCAAAAGCGACTGGGCTGGGCACGACCATCCAGAGATGCTCTTTTGCCGGAGTCCGGAAAGCGAGTTCTTTCTGATAGATATAATCTTCCACGACCAGCTGGGCGATATTGATCCCGGAGCCTGTTACATAATAATTGCTCCGTCCCTGCCGTGTATTGATCTCAAAGAACTTATACTGCCCGTCCCGGCTGTCATATTTAATATCAAAATTGGAAAAGCCGACATAGCCGATATCTTCCAGCAAAGCTTTCGCGCGCTTCATCAGATCCTTTTCAGACTCTGTAATGATCACAGCATGGTTTCCCAGGCCATGCGGGGTATGCTCTTCGAGAAGCACATGCCCCAGACACATCATCTTTACCTTCCCCGCCCTGTCGGAATAGCTGGTCAGCACCCGCATGTATTCATCATTCCCCGGAATCATATCCTGAATAATCAAAGTCCCCGGATACCCGGCACCGTAAATATCCCCGATTACAGACAGCATCTCCTCACGGGAAGAGATTGTGTAGACTTTATTCTGCGTTTCAAACGGATGCTCCCAGTACCGGATGCTATCTGAAGGCTTCAGAATGACAGGGTAAGAGAATGGCATCTCAAAATCCATCCCCATTTCCTGGCGGTAGATGATGGTTCCCGGATAGGGAACCCCGTGTTTTTCACATAACTCGTAAAAACGCTCCTTCAGCTGCAGCTCAGACATCAGAGAGTAATCAATATACGGTGCGATTACATTCCCGGCCAGGTCATTTTTGTGGCGGCTGAGCAAAGCAGCATAACTGTCCCCGCAGCCAATCGCCAGGATTTTTTTGTCTGGGTGGCTGTCAGCAAACCCGTTTATGGTCTGCAGGAATACTTCGTCCGTGTCTATTTTTTCATCCGCATGGTAACAGACGATCCTGCTCTGGTAGCTTGGACCGGTCCGGTATTTCCCGAAGCACCAGGTCCTGACTCCGTAGGCTTCATAAAAAGCTCTTGCCACGCTGTATGTATTGATATCCCCTCCGAAAACAACCGGAATGAACTCTCTTTCTTCAAATACCATTGCTCTGTCTCCTGATCATAGCCAGCGGTTCATAGTTAATAGCCCTGATCATAATTACCATCCGAGCCATAATCGCCGTCATCATTATACTCATTATCGCCGCCGCCATCATAGTTCCCATCACTATAGTCGCCGCCATCATAATTGCCATCACTGTAATCGCCGCCATCATAGCTGCCATCACCATTATCACCGCTATAGTCACCATCACCGGAACCGCTGTCCTCGCCGCCGTCATTATACCCGGAGTATCCTTCCTCACCGGATCCGTTCCCGTAATCATCATAGGAAGTCTCCGTCTCCTCGGTCTCTGTTTCCGCGCGGGCTCTGGACTCGCGCTCTTCATTGGCACGGGTGGCAGCCTCCAGCACACTGCTGCCTGCTGTACGGTCGATCTGATCCAGATACTTGTAGGCATCCTCCGCATATTCCGATTCGGAATAATTCTGTACGACTTGCTGGTAATACGCTGCTGCATTCACAAGGTCACCGGCCCTGTGATAGGATCTTGCCAGATAGTAGACCGCTGATGCATAAGAAGTGTCCATACGCAGGACTTTGCTGAAACCATCGATCGCTTCCGTATAATTTCCATTCTCATATGCCAGCTCTGCATTGGCATAAAGTGTTGGCGTAATGCTTGCTCTGGTAGCCAGACGCAGCGCATTGTAAATATCCTTTTCCATATCGTCGGTGATCGCCGCCGGATCGATCTGGGAAACCAGACGGCCGGCAGTACTGTCATCATCCTCCAGATAATTCAGGATCGCTTTTTCCAGATTCTTTCTGCTTTCGCCCGCATCATCTACGGTAGCTCCAACTCTGGACTCATACTCAGATACTGTTTTCTGCAGACTCTCGACCTGCGCTTTCAAACTGGAGATTTCTTTATTACGTTCGGATAGCTGGGCACTGTATGTGACAACAGCATCATTGTAAGCACTTTCCTTGCTTTTTGTAATAGAAGGAACGATCAGCAGCCAGATTACAGCGGCTCCGATTACGATACCGATCAGGATATTGATAAAGGAAATGAATCCGGTATTGTATTCACTATATCCTTTCTCTTCTTTCTTCTCGATAATGATCGGTGTCGGATCGCTGATCCGGATGCCCGAAGATGTCTGAGCCTCCTTGTTTGGCTTTTTATAATGCTGATTGACCTCCTTCAGATACCGCATGGTCGTCAGATTATTCCGGTCTATCTTGACGGCTTTAGTCAATGCCCGCCGTGCACCGGCATACTGGCCTCTCTGCATATAAAGCAGTGCCAGCAGCTGATAGGCTCTGACATACTTCGGATTCAGGCTGACCGCCCTGCGCAGCTCCAGCATAGCCATATCGCTGTTGCCCGCCCGGATATACGACAGTGCTTTATTATATTTGGCAATGACCTTCCCGGCTTCCTGAAACAGGGCAGGATTGTCCTGCATAGTTTTCAGATAGCGGACCGCCTCGTTCCCCTCCCGCTGAAAGTGGATACTGATGACCCATTCACTCAGGGCATCTACGATCTCTCCCATCTGAAAATAGACGAGTCCCAGAAGGTTTCTCGCCTTTGTATTCTTTTTATTGTAGCTCAGGGCTGTTCTCAGGCTCTGCGCTGCACCTGACAGGTCCCGGATATTCGCACTGGCCAGCCCTCTGTTGTAATGCCAGTTAGAAGAATAGATGATCTTTTTTGCTACCGGGTTCAAACTCCCGCATTTTGGACATACATATCCATCTTCCATGGAGCTGCCGCAGACAAAACACTTCATACGTCCGCCTGTTTCTTGCTGGAAGGAGCCATCCGGTTCATCTCCCGGATGATATCCTCTACCAGATCTGCTGCATCCTTCAGGTCATTTTTATATATTTGATCCTCAGCCTCGACTACTTCCAGGCTGGGTCTGAATTTCTTCAACTCTTCTTCGAAGTTAAGCATGTGCATGAACCTCCTCGTCCTGTATACATCTCCTGCAGCCCCGTGCTGCGCGGACCAGATCATCCGGTGCAGTCCCCTGTGCGGCAGGCTGGCGAAAAGACCTCTTATCTCTCTGTACGTTCTATGTCCGCTGTATCCGCCGCCGCATCCGGAAATACGATATCCAGCACTTCCCCGGCAAGATACAGGGAACCTGCGCAAAGCAGAAGATCCTCCTCTCCCATCTGTGATCTTGCCCATGAAAATGCCTGAGCAGTATCTTCTTTGCTGCAGCAGTACACACTTCCCTTAAGCTCCTCCTCAAACATTGCGCACAGCAGCTTGCCTGAAGCGGCCCGCGGATTTCTCATGGTCGTTGTCACAACGGTCTTCAAACCGGGAAGATGAGAAAATGCAGATACCATATGCAGACAGTCTTTATCTGAGGATGCCGCAAACAAAAGGATCACAGGTCTTCCGGGATAAGCAGCCTGAAGGGAGGTGCACAGGGCCCGGACTCCGGCACCGTTATGCGCCCCGTCTACCAGGATCCCCGGCAGGATCTCATCCATACGCGCTGTCCAGCGGGTACGCGCAAGCGCCTGCATGATCCTCTCTCCGGGCAGCACTGCCAGCTTCCTGTCTTTGAGAGCAAGGCTTTGAAAAGCCATAAAAGCCAGAGAGGCGTTTACTGCCTGATAACGCGCTGCCGTGGGCAGATGAAAATGTACGGAGCTCTCCGTCCCCGCATCATTATTTCTATCATGATACATGTCCTGCAGGTAAAAATCAATGTTTTTACCCTGATTTAAGATTTTTTTAACAAGCAGGCAGCGGGCAGACGAAGTCCCTGCCCTAAGAGATTCTGACTGTATCGGAAGCGTTTCTTCGCCTTGTGTTTCCTCGCAGAAAACAAACACAGGGGATACACCGGCTGCCTTTGCCTTATCTGCCAGTACCGGCAGAGCCAGGGCATTCCCGGCATCGCAGATCAGCGGGACACTTCTCTTAATAATACCGGCTTTTTCAGCAGCAATTTCGGGAATCGTCTCCCCCAGGTACTGCGTGTGGTCCAGCCCGATGGAAGTGATAATGGTCAGGGCCGGAGCTTTTATTACATTTGTCGCATCCAGACGCCCTCCCAGTCCGGTCTCAATAATCCCGTATCCCACACCTGCCCTTGCAAAACAGAGCATTGCCATCAGGTAGACCCACTCAAAAAACGTCGGATGGACGATCCCGCATTCCGGTTCCTGTATCGATGTGCTGACCAGATGATAAATATCTTCAAAGGCCCGGACAAACTCTTCCTCTCCGATCATTTCTCCGCCGATCCGGATCCGTTCGCGCATGGTGACCAGATGCGGAGAAGTAAACAGCCCGGTCTTTACACCGGCCTCACGCAGCATACTGTCCAGATACGCGCACACAGATCCCTTCCCGTTTGTCCCGGCTACATGAATGTATGAAAAACTCTCCTGGGGATTCCCCAGATCATGCAGGATCCTCTCCAGACTATGCATGGATTTTTCCTTCGCAAAGCGCGGAATCCTCTCGATATAAGATACTGCCTCCTGATAACTCCACCCGCTCATGATCTCTTCCCTCTGTTCCCTGTAGTGTATCCAGCGGCAATGCAGCACCTGTGAATGCCTCCTGATTTCTTCGCAAAGCTCACATCGCAAATGGGATCGTGCATTGCCTGCGCATAGCAACGCCCTGCCAGACATGATATGCCTGGCAGGGCTGTTTCAGCATACTTCCTGCTCTATTGCAGCCTGTCAGGATAAAGCTTCCAGCCTTTCCTCAATCTGCTGGAGCATCTGCTCGTACTTAGCAAGCTTATCCCTTTCTGCCTGTACTTTATCTGCCGGTGCTTTGGATACAAAGCGCTCATTGGAAAGCATCCCCTGCGCCCGCTTAATCTCTCCAAGAACCTTCTTCTTCTCATCATTAAGGCGCCCGATCTCCTTGCTGATATCTACCAGCTCTTCAAACGGGATGAAGATCCTGGCCCCATCGATGACTATAGATACTGCATTTGAAGCGATCCCCTCTTCGTTTTCCTGTACAGTCACTTCACTGGCAGAACCCAGTGTTTTCAGGAAAATGCTGCTCTTTGTGAAAATATCGCGGACTTTTGACGACTCGGAAACAACCAGTACTTTTGCCTTCCGGCTGGCAGGTACATTCATCTGCGTTCTCGTATTGCGAATCCCCCGAACAGCTTCCTTGACCAGCTCCATTGCCTGCTCATCCTCTGCCTGGTCCCACTCCTTGCGGAATACGGGCCAGTCAGAGACCATGATCGACTCTTCCTCATCCTGAACGGAGCAGAAGATCTCCTCAGTCAGGAACGGCATATACGGATGGAGCAGCTTTAAACTCTCCGCCAGCACTGTCTTCAAAGTCCAGAGCGCTGCTTCTTTGGTATTGTCCTCGTCATTGTACAGACGGGGCTTGACCATCTCAATATACCAGTCACAGAACTCTTCCCAGATAAAATCATAGATCTTCGACAGAGCAATGCCCAGCTCGTATTTATCCATGTTATCCGTTACTTCACGGATCGTACGGTTCACTCTGGACAGAATCCAGCGGTCTGCCTGCGTCAGCTGTGAAGGTTCCAGCTGTGCAGGGATCCGGATCCCCTTCTCCTGGGCCTGCTCAAAATTCATCAGCAGGAAACGGGATGCATTCCAGACTTTGTTGGCAAAATTTCGGCTTGCCATGACTTTCTTTTCTGAGAAACGCATATCATTTCCCGGAGCATTGCCGGTCACAAGAGTCATCCGCAGAGCATCTGCACCGTACTGAGCAATCACCTCCAGCGGATCGATTCCGTTGCCAAGGGATTTGCTCATCTTACGTCCCTGCTCATCGCGTACCAGGCCATGGATCAGAACGGTATGGAAAGGGGAGCATCCCATATGTTCATAGCCGGAGAAGACCATTCGAACAACCCAGAAGAAGATGATATCATAACCGGTCACCAGCACATCTGTCGGATAGAAATACTCCAGCTCCGGTGTTTTCTCCGGCCATCCGAGTGTTGAAAACGGCCAGAGCGCAGAAGAGAACCAGGTGTCCAGGGTATCAGGGTCCTGCGTAAAATGCGTACAGCCGCATTTCGGACATTTCTCCGGAGCCTTTCCTGCTACAACGATCTCCCCGCAGTCATCACAATACCAGGCAGGAATACGATGTCCCCACCACAGCTGTCTGGAAATGCACCAGTCGCGGATATTCTCCAGCCAGGTCAGATAAGTCCTGTTGAAGCGTTCAGGCACAAACTTCAGCTCCCCGGTCTCGATTGCCTTGATCGCCGGTTTTGCCAGCTCCTTCATTGCCACAAACCACTGAGGCTTGATCAGGGGCTCTACCGTTGTATGGCAGCGGTCATGTGTACCGACGCTGTGCTCCATCTCCTCGATCTTCACCAGATAACCCTGCTCCTCAAGCTCCTGAACAATAAGCTTACGAGCTTCATATCTGTCCATGCCCGCATACTTGCCGCCATTTTCATTGATGGTAGCATCATCGTTCATGATATTGATCTCAGGAAGAGCTGCTCTCTTTCCCACCTCAAAGTCATTCGGATCATGAGCCGGCGTAATCTTCACCGCGCCTGTCCCGAACTCCTTATCTACGTATGTATCCGCAATGATGGGAATCTCCCTGCCAACCAGCGGAAGAATGCAGGTCTTTCCTACAAGATCCGTATAGCGCTCATCCTCCGGATGCACGGCAATTGCCGTATCTCCCAGCATCGTCTCGGGACGTGTCGTTGCAATCTGGATGTATTCACCTTCCCGCCCGGTGATGGGATAGCGGATATGCCAGAAATGCCCTTTCTGGGGAACATGCTCCACTTCCGCATCCGATATCGAGGTCTTGCATACAGGACACCAGTTAATAATACGGGAGCCTTTATAGATATAGCCCTTTTTATGGAGCTTCAAAAACACCTCTTCCACAGCCTTTGAGCAGCCCTCATCCATTGTAAAGCGCTCACGGTCCCAGTCTGCCGAAGAACCCATCTTCTTGAGCTGGCGGATAATCCTTCCGCCATACTCTTCACGCCATGCCCAGGCACGCTCCAGGAACTTTTCCCTTCCGAGATCCGCCTTCTGGATCCCTTCCTTCTTCAGCTGGTCGATGATCTTAACTTCCGTCGCAATGCTGGCATGATCCGTACCGGGCTGCCACAAAGCCTCATACCCCTGCATTCTTTTATAGCGGATCAGGATATCCTGCAGGGTATTGTCCAGCGCATGACCCATATGCAGCTGGCCTGTGATATTCGGAGGCGGCATCACGATCGTAAAAGGCTTTTTATCCGGATTTACCTTCGCGTGAAAATATCCCTTCTCAAGCCATTTCTCATAGAGCCTGCCTTCAATCGCAGCCGGATCATATGTCTTTTCCATCTTCATAACAATCTCTCTCTTTCTTTTTTGATGTATCGATACCGCCAAATGGTCAGGAAATCGCACGCTCCGGACCTCTTTTTCAATCATTTTTGCGGCTACCCGGCAGCCGCAGTACTCCGTATCTGGACAGCTGCGCCTGCATATATTCCTGAATAAATCCCCGGTATCCGGTCTGTCCGGGCATATTTTTCAATAATAATCCAGCCCGCATACCCAGGCCTCTGGAGGACTGGGCATAAGCTCTTTCGGCATTGCGGCACACAGATCTCGCCTGATCCGCTTCCTCCTCACCAAACCCGGCTTCCCGGGCCGTCTTATCCATCTCATCCTGCCTGCCGGCTATATACAGGACACACAGCCAGGAATCCAGGTACTGTCTGTCTCTGCCGGCTTCAAAGGCACGCCGCATGCAGTCCTCAGCTCCTTGCGTATCATGAAGCTTTGCCAGGCACACTCCCATATTATGCCAGATCACAGCACGCAGCTTGTCGCTTACCAGAAACTCCTCATTATCCATCAGCCATGCGGCATGATGATAAAGCTTCAGTGCTTCCATATCATTCCCGTACCTGCACAGCCCGTCTGCTTTGATCCTTGCTTTCTCCAAAGGTGTCAGGCGCTGCAGCTGGCCGATCGAAGCACAGACAGCAGAAATCTCCTTTGTCTCCAGGAGGCCAAAAGAGGAAAGCATCGCCCGATAGGCATCTGCCGCCCCGCGGCCGCCCTGGCTGACCCGGCGCAGGGATGCAGACAAGGCCGTATTTCCTGTTTTTGTATCCAGCCAGGTATATAAAGGCTCTCCGAAAAAGTCCTCATCGAGCATATAAACATTCTCATATATATACCAGCTCAATTCATCAGTGGAAGCGATCTGTACGCCTGACAGCGGCATTTCCAGCACAGGCTTCCCTGATGGAGCTGCGGGGCGGATCCGGATCTTCTCCAGCATATCCTCCATTTCAGATGGCCCGTTCAGATCAATCCGTTTCTCTGCCGTATTTCCGGAAGAAGGGTAAATCTGGCCGAAACCCATATCTGAGATAGTTACACGGCAGATTCCTTCTTCTTCATAGACAGCATTGACTGCAAACCGGAGTGTCCTTTCAGGCCTCCCGGGTATCTGCTCCAGCTCGAGCCGGAACAGCTTTTCTTCTCCGGTCACGGTATGACGGGCATACAGCTGCATCGTCCGGTCGCCAAAGCTTAAGATCCGGGCTCTTCCTGCTGCGCTGCGCCACGGCTGCCTTGAGGGCAGCAGAGGTATGAAAGATTTTCTGCCTCCTTCTCCTGCCACGATCGACAGATCGTAAAGTGTCAGATCCATTCCGGATGACAGGAAATCCGGTCTTCCCTTCGGGTAGACTGCATAGTATCCGGCAAGGCAGGCTCCTCTTGCAAAAAGATTCTGGCCGATGAACACATGTCTGCGCATTGCAAACAGCTGCCGCAGCGATGTGTCCATCCACTTCTCCCCTTCATAGGCATCTTCAAACCCTCTGCCGGTCAGGTAAAATGCCGAAATCGCTTTCCCTTCACAGACATGGGCGATGGCCTGGGCGAAGCCCTCATCCTTTGCCCGGCTGCTCTCTCCGGCCTTTTCCATAAAGGAAGAAAGATCCATCTTTTCAGCCTTTACATAGGCAGGATTCCTGCCGGAAGATATCTCCAGATGGGTATACTGAAGAGTCTTGCCCTCGTATTCAAACAGGCCGTTATCACGGGTCCACAGCTCCGGCCTTTGGGATAAGGCATACCAGGTATAACTCAGTTCATGGCTTAAAAAGCAATGTTTTCCTTCCCCTGCCACTTCTGCCGCTGCTTTTGTTAAATCCTCTTCCAGCTCCTCAGACGCAGATGTCACACTGATATAGGCAATCGGTCCATCCACACCGCAGCCTGAAAGCAGCTCTTTCAGGAAACGAACCAAATAAGGCCGGCCTTCATCCCGGTATGTCCCCATGCTAAAGGCTGCTGCTCCCTTTTTATCTGCCATATCTGTCTGTACAGATCTGGCTCTCTGCGCAGGATAGCAGCTCAGCCAGGGCGTCTCTTTTCCCAGATCAATCCCAACGATCCAACCAGGTTCATTCATCATTTAAACCCCATGTTTTTCGTCCACAAACTACATATGAATAAAACTGACGCGCTGCCGCAGCCATAGCGGCTTTACCAGCGCTACTTCAGGTGCAGAACCTTTTCCGCCATATCATCAAAACGGTCATATGCATCCAGCTCTTTGGCCAGGGACTGCTCATCCTCTTCGTCTGCATATGCCATCATGCGCCCGATATCATCCAACCCGTAGCCAACGCTCTGAGGTGCCTGCAGCCGGCCAGCTGCGATTTCTTTATCTGCCCCATCAAAAGTCTCTACGATCCGGTAAGAAAGATTTTCTCCGGGAGGAAGTCTGAATCCTCTTACAAAAATGCCTCCTGCTGCCTCCTGCATCCTGGCAGGGGGCAGTTCATCTTCTTCAAAATACAATTGCACCTTACTGCCGGATCTGGCTTTGCACATAGCAAAAGACATCCTGGCAAGCGCTGCAGGGATAGGGCCGCTGCCTGCATATTCTGCAAAGAACGGCATTGCAATCCCTCTGTCCAGGAATCCGGCCACCCTCTCTCTGACGTCCAGTACAAGTTCCCGAGATGCTTCACTGTTTTCAGCAGCATACTTTATCAGAGCTAATTCGCACAGATCACGGGCATCGTCCATCTGGTCCAGCTCGATTTCAAGGATCCCCATCAGACCAGGTCTGGCCTCCTCTTCGCCGGAAAGATACCGTCTGCAGTATACTGCAAGAAAAGCTTTGGTAATCCGGATATCCGGCCTGCTTTCATAATAGGACTCAAACACCTCTGCGGCCTCATGCTGCATAGTGTCCGCGAACAGAGATTCACATAAAAATCTCTCCTGGAGCTGTGTGCTGGATACCTCAAAATCCCGTGCAGCCTGCCAGATATCGTACAGCTGCTGAGCAGGCCCGTTGTAGTACCTGTTGAGGCAGGTCAGGATGGCTTCATCATATCTTCCCTTGGTAAAGGTGTAGGCTGCCATCTCCGTCAGGAAATCATCCTTTTCAAAGTTTTTATGCCGGATGATCCGGGAGCAGAGCCGCATTACTCGTTTCAAACGGATATTGTCGTATCCGTATTTGAAGGCAGCATCATAAGCCCGTTCAAACAATCCTCTCTGGATAAAGTATTCGATAATATTGCCTCGTTCAGCAGGTCCCAGAAGATCCAGATCCGCCTGAAGGAGATATTTTTCAAGAGTCTCCCCTTCGTAGGTGTCATAACAATAGTCGATCAGTGCTTTCAGCATAGACCGGCGGAAACTGTCGCTGGCCTGCCCAAGAGAAGCTGCTTTCTTGTAAACTCGTACCGATGCTTCGTCCATCATCTGGTATTTGAGGGCTCGTTCGCCCCTGGCCATGATCAGGAAAGGATCATCCGGGTTTTCCTCATAGCAGCGGCGTGCATATTTACCGGCATCCAGAAGCTTTTCCATGGTATAATGCACCCTTCCCAGACGGCGGCCGCCCTGCTTATCTTCAAATGCAACCCGGTAATCATCCAGGAAGATATCCGCATAGGCGACACCCTCCTCATCCGGTATGCAGACCAGAGGTTCTTTCAATTCCTCATAGTCAATGATAACGGCAGCGATCTTTTTATCCGGATCATCAATCCGGATACGCTGGCGGTACATGACCGCCGGCAGCTGCCGGTAGACACGCGGAGTGAGGGCTTCATCCTTCAGGTACATCTGATACAGCACTGCCAGATCCGGGCTGAGCGCTCCTTCACCCAGTTTCCTTAGGACAAATGCGCGGATGATCCCGTCATACCCTGCAAACAGCCCCTCATGTTTTTCCCTGTTTTCGGCTGCATAGCGGTACAGATATGCTTTCTGGTTATCAGGCAGGCGATTATCATACTGAAAATAGATCAGGGCAGCAAAAGGGAGCTCCGGATTGCTGTCCAGATCCAGGGATGCCATATAATTCTCATACATCCCCGGTGTACGTAAAGCCGAATCCACTCCCAGACGATACCACTTATTATACTGCGGATCCGAACAATTGCCCAGAATCAGCAGATGTACCAGAGCCTGGAGCATATCCTTGGACTCATAGACCCGGCAGGCTTCCATCATCGAAAGCATATACTGCCGATGGAACTCTCTCATGCGGATCGTCAGCGCTGCATACTGCATCAGACACTCTCTGGACAGAGCATCGTGACGCACTCCCCAGATAAACAAGCTGCGCGAAAAACTGCCTGTATCCCTTATGAGGGAAGGATCCATATTCGCCAGTCTTACTGCTTCCAGATACAGGAGCGCACTGGCATTACCCTGTTGGGCAATTGCTTCGAGCCTGGCAAATACCTTTGCCCCGCGGCTGCCGTAAGAGCGCTGAAGTCTTGCCAGCAGTACTGCAGCCTGCCAGCTGTCGCGCAAACTGCCCTGTGCATAATACCGGATCGTATCTTTCACATACTCCGTATAATGCTCGTCCTCACGAAATCTGGCATTGGTATACAGATAATAGATATAATTGACCTCTGACTGATAACGCAGCTCTCTCTCATTGAACCCATCCAGGATCTCCCCGGCCTCTTCCCGTCTGCCGCTTCCTGTCAGGTAATCTGCCTCCATGATCCTGAAGAAAGGATCCGTACTATTATTCAGGCAGCCATCGATGTATTCTCTGGCCTGCTCCTGAAAACTCCCCCGGGAAATATGGCCTGTCTCATGGGAAATGAGCAGCCGGATCAGAGAACACAGATTGAAGGCAAGTCCTTTCCTGCGCCTGTCCCTTTCCTCCCGGTAAGAAGATGACCAGATACGCACAGGAATCTGCAGCGTCTGATCAAAAGTTTCCAGACAGATCATGCCCTCATTTTGACGCCCTGCCGCATCCGGATGAATCCGGTATTCCAGCTGGGCAAAGCTCCCAAGGAAATCCCTTTCATCCAGGCTGGTTCTGTCCAATGTAATGAATTCACCAATTGCAGATACGTCAATCCGAATATGTCCCCAGTCGCTTTTTTCGATAACCAGCTTTCCGCTGATCTCGCTGCGGGGATCCATATATTCAATTTCTGTTTCCGACACTTGTATCTTAACCGGATCCTTCCGGTAAGCACCGCAGAGAAACTCCTCCATCGCCAGAGCGGGGTCACTGCCCTGCATCAGGATCCGGTAGAGCTGCCGGTTCTTACGACTATGGAGAAATATATCCGGAAATTCATCCTTAACAAACAGCCTCAGGGCTTCCTCCCAGTCTTTCCTGGCTAATGCCGCAAACTGATCCAGATCCCCAATGCTGCCAATGCTTGTCTCGCAAAACGGCAGAATCACCCGGACAGAAAACGGGACCGTCCGTTCCCCTCCGTTGCTGATCAGCGTAAAAACACCTTCCATGATATCGCCTGCTTCAAAAGAAGAGGCGTCCAGTTCGTAGGATATGCTCCCCTCTTCACCTGTAAAAGACGGCGTCAGGCAGCGCATCCACCGTGCAGACGAAAAAACCATGGCCCTGATCTGGACATGGCTGCGGCTGCGAACTTCAAAAGAACCCCTGCAGCTGCTCCCTTTTACCGCTTCCAGCTCAATCCTGGACGGAGCGATCTCTATCTGCAGATCCTTATCATCGAATCTTCCTTTTGCAAGACGGCTGATCTTTTCTTTCAAAGCGATTACCCCTGTTTGACGAGAAATGCCTGCCGCACGATCTGTGCGGCAGGCGGTCTACCTTACCGCGTACTACCCGCGTTTGATGATCTCATGCCGGCCGGGTCCATTGGAAACCATGGTTACCGGCACCTCCAGCTCATTCTCAATAAACTCGATATACTTCCTGCAGTTTTCAGGAAGCTTGTCATACTCCTTAATACCCCGGATATCGCATTTCCATCCGGGCAGAACTGTATAGACAGGCTTTGCTTTCTTCAGCCTGCCAGTCACAGGGAAATCCCTGCAGATCTCCCCATCGATTTCATAGGCAGTGCAGATCGGGATCTCATCCAGATATCCCAGTACATCCAGGACAGTCAGCACCGCCTGAGTTGCCCCCTGCATCCGGCATCCATATCGGGAAGCTACTGCATCAAACCAGCCCATACGTCTGGGCCTGCCGGTGGTGGCTCCGAATTCGCCGCCGTCACCGCCGCGTCTGCGCAGCTCATCTGCTTCATCCCCAAAGATCTCTGATACAAATTCACCTGCTCCCACAGCACTGGAGTATGCCTTGACAACCGTGATCACATCTGTGATCTCTCTTGCAGGAATCCCTGCACCGATTGCCCCATAAGATGCCAGTGTCGAGGAAGAGGTAACCATCGGGTAAATACCGAAATCCGGATCTTTGAGCGATCCCAGCTGCCCTTCCAGCAGGATCCTCTTTCCTTCACGAATAGCTTCATTCAGGAAAAGCGACACATCTCCAACATACGGCGCTACCATATCCCTGTAGGCAAACAGCTGCTGAAGAATCTCCTCAGGATCCAGCAAAGGCTTATGGTACAAATGCTCGATCATCACATTCTTTAAAAGTGCAACCTTCTCTGCTTTCTCGCGAAGATCCTGCTCATCACCAAACAACTCGCTCACCTGAAAACCGATCTTTGCGTACTTATCAGAATAGAAAGGGGCTATGCCTGACCTGGTAGACCCGTAGGATGCCCCGGCAAGCCTCTCCTCTTCATAAGTATCCAACAGCACATGATAAGGCATCAGGATCTGCGCCCTGTCCGACACCAGGATCTGAGGAGCTGGCACACCTCTTGCTTCCAGTTCCTCCAGTTCCTTTTTGAGGTATGGAATATTCAGGGCTACGCCATTTCCAATGACATTTGTGACATTACTGTGGAATACGCCGGAAGGAAGAAGATGGAGTACGAATTTCCCATAATCATTGACGATTGTATGCCCAGCATTGCTTCCTCCCTGAAACCGGATAATAATATCCGATTCATCCGCAAGCATATCTGTGATCTTCCCTTTCCCCTCGTCGCCCCAGTTTGCGCCAACAATTGCTCTTACCATTTTTATGCTCCTCCTCACTGCCGTCCTGACAACTTCTTACAGACGATGACAGCTGATCGTTTTCTGTATTTGCAATAATCCCCGTTATTTACTCCCTATGCCAAGCAAGTCGCTGAGCTTTACTCCAAGGCTTGCGGCCAAAATAAGCAAAACACTTAAGGTAGGATTGCATTTAGCATTCTCCAAGTCGGAAATATATGTGCGGTGCAATCCGCACAGATCCGCCAGAGCCTGCTGGGAAATCCTGCTGCCCTTGCGATATTTCTTGATATTACTGCTTAACACTTGTTTCATTTTTTCAATTTCATCTTCTGCTGCTACTCTACGCTCGTTCATCTTAAGAAAACCTCCAAAAAACAATTACAAGCTTGCAGTCTTTTTAAGGGAGCCGGCCCTGCCTGCCGGGCAGAGACCGCCTGAAATTAAAAACCGCACCTTTTATATTAACAGAACAGTCTATTCATTTCAAGAATCCCTGTAAAATGTTTTTCAACACCCTGAAAAATGTTTTTCAACAAACAGGCTTCTCCTGTTCTGCTCAGATTTACGAAGCTATTCAAGCCCATATGCTAATCGGGATGCAGACATCTCCTATTGCACTGTGTGCCATTTAGGGGAGGGATGCCAAATAGCTGCAAAATCTGTAAATAAACGTGCCATGAGGCCTGTAAAGACTTCATGGCACGTTAGAACTATCTGTCTGCGCGTCACGTCATCTGCCGGGACGCCTCATCACTAAGCCGGCCTTGCAGATCCGATCCTAAACCGGATCTGTTTGCCCGCCCGATCTCACAGATTAATACTTGAAGAAGCCCTCACCGGTCTTGCGGCCAAGGAGTCCGCCTCTAACCATCTTCTTAAGCAGCGGATGAGGACGATACTTGGGATCGCCAAACTCGGTATAAAGAACGTTCATGATTGCAAGGATAACATCGTTGCCGATCAGGTCAGCAAGAGCAAGAGGGCCCATCGGATGGTTTGCGCCAAGCTTCATAGCTGTGTCGATGCCCTCTGCATCTGCAAGGCCGTCAGCCAGGATGCCGATACCTTCGTTGCAGTAAGGGATGAGGATCCTGTTAACAACAAAGCCAGGGCCTTCCTTAACAACGACAGGGGTCTTGCCGATCTCTTCGGAGAGCTGCTTGATCTTCTCGGTGGTCTCTTCCGGAGTGTTGATGCCGGGGATAACCTCAACGAGCTTCATAACCGGAGCAGGATTGAAGAAATGCATACCGATCAGCGGTCTGCTCAGGCCAGCGCCGATTTCCGTAACGGAAAGAGAGGAAGTATTGGTTGCAAAAATACACTCAGGCTTTACGAAACCGTCAAGCTTCTTGAATGTTTCCTTTTTAATAGCCATATTCTCAATGGCAGCTTCGATAATGAGATCTGCATCGCCAACGATGTCAACCAGACCGGTAACAACGTTTGCAAGGAGCTTGTCAGCATCTTCCTGAGCCATCTTGCCCTTCTTTACGCTGCGTGCAAAATTCTTGGCGATCTTGTCCTTGCCGCCTGCAGCAAGCTCTTCGGTGATATCTGTCAGATATACGAAATGACCTTTCTCCAGGAATGCCTGACCGATACCGGATCCCATTGTACCAGCGCCAATAACTGCAACTTTCATGATAATCTACCTCCTTAGATTGTACGTGTATGGTACCTCAGGGGGCGATCCCCTGTGGTTATTGCAAGCGGATGGCTCCAACGGTATCCATCCCGGAAATGTCCAATGCCTTCCGCTAACATTCGTTTTTCATAAGTGGTCCGGCATCAGGCTCTTTTATACCTGCGCCCGAAACCAGATACTCTGCCATGCCTTAAGCGTTGATGAAGTTCTTCTCCTTACGCTTGGTCAGGAAAGCATCCATGCCCTCGACCTGGTCATGGGTCTGGAAGCAGCTGCCGAATGCCTTTGCTTCGATACGGATTGCCTGGTCGATATCTACCTTCAGGCCGTCATCCATAGCCTTCTTGCAGGCACGGACTGCGATCGGTGCATTTGCAGCAATCTTCTTTGCCAGCTTCTCAGCTGCAGGCATCAGCTCTTCCTGAGTGTAAACTGCATTGACAAGACCAATCTCTTTTGCTCTGTCAGCTTTGATGTTATTTCCGGCATAGATCAGCTCTTTGGCAATACCGGGAGCAACGAGACGGATCAGTCTCTGAGTGCCGCCAAAACCGGGGGTAATGCCCAGGCCAACCTCCGGCTGACCAAACATAGCATTGTCGGAGCAGATACGGATATCACAGCTCATAGCCAGCTCATTGCCGCCGCCGAGAGCAAAACCGTTGATTGCTGCAATGACAGGCATCGGCAGGGTCTCGATCCTTCTGAAAGCATCATTGCCCTTATTGCCCCAGGCTTCGCCCTCTTCCTTTGTCATTGTGCTCATCTCACCAATATCAGCGCCGGCTACGAATGACTTGTCGCCGCATCCGGTGATGATGAGTGCTCTGATCTTGTCAGCATCGATGCCGTCAAGGACTTCATTCAGATCTTTGAAGACCTCGGAATTCAGCGCATTCAATGCCTTC
>CADBQK010000323.1 GCA_902796775.1 uncultured Lachnospiraceae bacterium | reverse complement strand
GCCTGTGTGGAAATGGCAACACAGTTCTTATAATCCGGTCTGGATGTACCAGCCAGGATGCCCTCGTCCTCATGGAACTGACGTCTGACTTCCTCAATCATACTGTATGCAGCCTTGGAAACGGACTCCATAGTAAATGCCGAGAAAAGGAACGGAAGCATGCCGCCGATCATCAAGCCAATGATGGTGGTGTGGTCAAGAATATTGATCGCATTCAGCTTGACAGCATCTGCGTATGTCATAAACAAAGCCATAGCTGTCAGTGCTGCGGAGCCGATTGCAAAACCCTTGCCCATTGCAGCTGTCGTATTGCCGACTGCATCCAGGGAATCGGTGATCTCACGGACAGACTCCTCAAGTCCGGACATCTCTGCAATACCGCCTGCATTATCCGCGATCGGACCGTAAGCATCAACGGCAACAGTGATACCGGTAGTAGAAAGCATACCAACTGCTGCCAGTGCAATACCATACAGACCGCAGCTCTGGAAAGCAATGAAGATACCGACGCAGATCAGAATGATCGGGATTGCTGTAGACTGCATACCGACTGCAAGACCTGAGATAATCGTAGTAGCAGAGCCGGTCTCGGACTGCTCTGCAATCTTCTTGACCGAGCTGTAATCACCAGAAGTATAGACCTCGGTAATGATACCAATAACCAGACCAACAATCAGACCTGCGATGATCGCAATAGCCGGACCCGGTCTGTGCAGGAATCCCATACTAAGAGCAATAGCACCAACGACTACAACTGCTGCTGCTGTATACGAACCTCTGTTGAGGGCCTTCTGCGGATTGCCGCCTTCCTTTGTTTTGACCAGGAAAGTGCCAACGATCGAAGCAATGATGCCCAGAGCGGAAAGCAGTGCCGGGAAGATTGCCTGTGCCTGTGCCAGCTGCATATCGCCGCCTGCAGTTGCAATACCAAGTGAAATTGCAGAAATAAGGGAACCGACATAGGACTCAAACAGGTCAGCACCCATACCAGCTACGTCACCGACATTATCGCCAACATTATCTGCGATAACAGCCGGATTTCTCGGATCGTCCTCAGGGATACCGGCCTCGACTTTACCTACCAGGTCAGCACCGACATCCGCTGCTTTTGTATAGATACCGCCGCCCACACGGGCAAAAAGTGCGATTGAAGATGCTCCAAGGCTGAATCCGAAAAGAATATCTGCATTGCCTGTAATCCCATAGATCAGAGCTGCACCGAAAAGGCCAAGACCTGCCACGCACATACCCATGACAGCACCGCCGGAAAATGCGACGCTAAGCGCCTTTGTCATGCCGCCTTCCTGTGCTGCATTCGCCGTACGAACATTTGCCTTTGTGGCAACTGTCATACCGATATAACCTGCCAGAATGGATAAAGCCGCTCCGAACAGGAAGCAGACAGCTGTCGCCGGATTGCGCAGGAAACAAAGGACAACAAAGAGTACCGCAATAAAAATGACCAGAATCTTGTACTCGGAGAAGAGAAATGCCCTTGCCCCTTCAGCGATAGCAGCTGCAATCTCCTTCATCTTGTCATTGCCTTCGGATGCGCTGCTGACTCTTGCAGCAAGCACACCTGCATACAACAGGGCAATCACACCTGCAGCAACTGCTACAAACATCAAGCTGTTCATAACCATACCTCCCAAAAAACAATATAACCGCTCCCGCATCCGCCGGATACGCAGGCAGCCAGATTAGATTGACTATCCTTCCCTGCAAAACAGGTAAGGCACAGTACAATTATTTATTTTATCAGCAAGAAGTCTGGAATACAAGCAAAATTAAATATTTCAATGTTTTATACAAAAAGGCATCTCATCCTGCTTTCCCTTTCGTCATAATCCCTTTTCAGGCATATCCAGGCCTGTCTGATCCGGGGACTGCCTGTCTTCTCAGAACACTGCACGCGAGGACAAAAATGGAGAGCCTCGCAAATAGAGACTCCCCATTCTTTATATGGGCATGTATGATCAGGTCTATACTGACTGCCCTTTCGCAATATAGATCGGCAAGGTCTCGGACCCGCTCAGCCGCCTCTGGCCGCTGATCGTCACGCGCTTATCCGCGATCACATGATCAAGGACAGCTCCGTCTTCAACCACTGTATCCTGCATCAGGATACATTTGCGAAGCTTTGCTCCTTTCCCGATCTTTACACCTCTGAACAGAATGCAGTCCTCGATATCTCCCTCAATGATGCATCCATCTGCTACCAGCACATTGCTGGCACTGCAGCCGTTTTTGTAACGGGTAGGATTATCATCACGGATCTTTGTAAAGACAGGATTCCCCGAGAAGAGCTGGGACAGGTTATCGCCCTCCAAAAGCCGCATATTCTCACGGAAATAGTGCTTCATATCACTGATCCTGGCGACATAGCCATCATATCTGTAGCCCTGTACATTCATCTCCTTAAGCATCGGAATCAGGAGATCGCGAATCAGATAGACAGCACCTTTCATAAATGCTCTGTCGATTGCGTCGATCAGGAATGTCCTCTTGGCGACATAAACATTTAATGACATATTCTGCGGTCCTCGTTTACGGGAATTGATATCAATATTGACAACTCTCGTCCCGTCCAGATCCAGTGTGTAGAACATCCCCTTATCCGGGCTGCCCTCCTCAATCACTTCCTCCGGCATGGCATCCTGATTATAAAGGATCGTGACATCGGCTCCGCTCTCAATATGTGTCTTCAGCAGTGAAGCGTAGTCAAAATTCATGACAATATCCGCTTCCGTAAGGATGATATACTCCTCTTTCTGGGAAAGCAGGAAGGGCCGGATGCTGGCCAGACCTTCAATCCAGCCATTAAATACCCCTGAATTTTTTACTGCATAGGGAGGGAAAATGGTAATGCCGCCATTTTTCCGCACCAGATCCCACTCTCTGCCTGAGCCGATATGGTCGAGAAGGGAATGGTAATTCTTCTTCGCCATGATCGTAATGTTGTCGATCCCGCTGTTTACCAGGCTGGAAAGATAGAAGTCAATGACACGATAACGGCTGGCAAAAGGGAGTGACCCGATCATACGGATCTCTGCAATCTCAGGGATCATATTATCAAGATTATTCGGAAAGATCACCGCCATAGCGTCCGCATTGGTTTTAATCATCTCTGCTCACCGTCCTTTACATTCCTGCTCACCATCGCATCCGGGCCGATCACAGCGCCATCTCCGATGTAGACACCGGCACCGACTGTCGCTACACCGCCATGTTCCTCCGGATTCTGAGGCATAGCCCCGATGACTGCATTTGAGCCAACCACCACGTTTTCTGCGAGTATGCAGTGGCTGACCTTAGCTCCCGCCTTGATAATGCAGCCGCCCATGATGACCGCATCCTCCACGATCGCACCTTTTTCGACAGTTACACCTGAGAATAAGATGGAATGATTTACTTTCCCGTCGATGGTGCATCCGTCGGTGATCATTGAGTTTTTCACAACAGCTCCGGGGTTGATCTTATGTCCAGGAAGTCCGCTGTTACGACTATATACCTTCCAGTCCTCGTCAAAGAGGTTGATCCCGCTCTCCTCCGGATCCAATACCTCCATATTGGCCTCCCAAAGTGAAGAGATCGTCCCTACATCCTTCCAGTATCCGTTGAAATGGTAGGCATACATTCTTCTATCATCCCTCAGAAGGTTCGGAATGATATTGTTGCCGAAATCATTCTCCGAGTTTTCATCTGCCTCGTCTTCGATGAGATACATCTTCAGGATATCCCAGTTGAAGATGTAGATACCCATGGAAGCCAGATTTGATTTCGGATGCTCCGGCTTTTCCTGGAACTCCGTAATCCTGTCATCTTCATCCGCCACCATCAGGCCGAAGCGGGGAGCCTCCTCCCAGGGCACTTCCATAACGGCCACACTGAACTCCGCATTCTTCTCCTTGTGGAATTTTAGGAAATCACTGTAATCCTGTTTGCAGATCTGGTCGCCGGAAAGGATGATGACATACTCAGGATCATACCGCTCGATAAAGCTCAGATTCTGGTAGATAGCATTTGCTGTACCTTTATACCAGTCGGATCCCTGTGCTTTCTGATACGGCGGCAGCACATGGACACCACCGTACAGCCGGTCCAGATCCCATGGCTGGCCATTGCCAATGTACTCATTTAATACCAGCGGCTGGTACTGTGTCAGGATACCTACTGTGTCAATACCGGAATTGACACAGTTTGACAGAGGGAAGTCAATAATGCGGTACTTCCCCCCGAACGGGACGGCTGGTTTGGCCAGATTCTGCGTCAGTACATACAGTCTGGAACCCTGCCCGCCGGCAAGCAGCATAGCAATCATCTCTTTACCCATACTCTAATCTCCCCTTTCGTATATATGAGCTGATATGTTGTATAAAATCACGTACAATTTATGTTTTTATTGTATCAAAAAACACAATAGATGAGAAGCATTATTTTATATTTTCATGAAAATGCACAAAAAGTCTGGTACATTCGATGCACCAGACTCTTTCTTCTGTCATAGTGTTTAATTTTGTTTATCGCTATCCCTGATCCGAGGCGGTTTTCCAGTGTTTTTCCCCTTCCTGTATCCGGAACTATCAGGTTCTTGACCAGTCTGCCGGATAAGAAAGCCACGGAATGTGTTTATGAAGTTATGTCAGATCCAAGCAGATTGCAACACATCCCGCAGCTCGTTTATACTATATCATCCCATGTCTATCAAATGTCCATCAAAAAACAGGAAAATTCATAAAATATTCTACTTTTTTTACTGCCTGAACCTTTGATCGATCAGTGCCTCTTTCATGCTTGCCCAGGAGTAAGCGCTCATATATTCGCCGCGATATGAGTTGATTGCCTCCAGATCACCGTCAAAAAAACGGTACATGTCGCAATCCAGCTTATCCGGGCAGATACGCAGAGAACCACGTTTGACCTCCAGGATCTCGCTTACACCATATGATGCAAGCGTATCGCGCAGAGAACGGATAACCACATCCAGATACTTCTGCTTTGACCGGTCATACAATTCATCCTCCCAAATAGCAGCAAACACAGACTGCCTGCTTACACTGCTGCCCTGCCGGTCGATCAGATATGCCAGCAGCTCCTTTGCTTTTGACCTTGGAAAGCAAACGAGCTCCCCGTCCACAAACAGATCAAATTCCCCAAAGGTCCTCGCTGTAACATGGCTTGTTTTCCGGGACATCCTGCCGGCAAGCGCATATTCTATTTCAGAAGCAAGTTTTTCCCTGCTGATTGGTTTCATCAGATAGCCGGAAGCATGAACTGAGAAGGCATCCAGAGCATACTTTGCATAGCCAGTCAAAAACAGGATCGCCGTATCAGGATACCTGTCCTTAATGTGCATAGCCAGCTCGATCCCGTTCATATGCGGCATATCGATATCCAGGATAGCCAGATCGGCTGCCTGATCTTCCAGATACGACAGTGCCTGATCTGCACTCCCGAATCCCTTCACGTCTGTCAGCTCCGGGATCTCCTTACACAGGGAAACCACCAGCTGCAGCACCAGTGCTTCATCGTCCACACAAATCGCTCTCATACATCCGGCCCCTTTTCCTGTTTCATCATCTTTTTTCATCATCCTGTCTGACCGGGATACGGATCCGGACCGTTGTCCCCTGATCAATACGGCTTTCGATGGCAAGTGAACCACCGCACATTCTTTCCAGCCGCTCCTTAACATTCCGGATACCGATATGCGAATCATCTGCCTGCCCCAGAGCCTGCACGTCAAAACCTTTTCCATTATCCGATACAGTAATCTCATGGAAAACATCCTGTTTCTGCATGATTTTCTGCACGCTTACCCTTATCCGCCCGTCTTCACGAATACGTACACCGTGACGAATCGCATTTTCCACTATCGGCTGGAT
>CADBQK010000322.1 GCA_902796775.1 uncultured Lachnospiraceae bacterium | reverse complement strand
CCTGCCTGTAAAGTCTTTGCCCTCTTTATACAATTTTAATACCGCAGCGGGTATCTTTAATACTGTTTTTATAAGCAGAGAGGCATACTAAATACAGGAATTTCGGAAAAATGCTGCCATTTTTAAACAGGAGGATACTGATTATGATATTCAGAAAACTAAAACTATCTTCTTTTCAGATCATTCTGTTTGGGTTTGCCTGGATCATTGTCTGCGGCACTTTTCTTCTGATGCTCCCTGTATCCTCCCACGCGGGCAGATGGACGGATCCCCTCACAGCATTGTTTACCACAACATCCGCTGTGTGTGTAACGGGACTGACCGTATGCGATACTGCTGCATACTGGTCATTGACCGGCAAGGTCATTATTCTGCTGCTTATTCAGATTGGCGGTCTGGGAGTTGTGCTTGTCGCGGCTTCGATTGCTGCTTTTACAGGACGAAGAATTGGCCTGATGCAGAGAAATATCCTGCAGAATGCCGTTTCAGCCCATCAGCTTGGCGGAATCGTAAGGCTTATGCTCTTTATAATCCGATTCGTCCTGGGAGTCGAGGCACTGGGCGCAGCACTCCTTGCCATTCGTTTTATCCCGGAATACGGATTAGTAAGGGGAATCTGGTACAGTATCTTCCACTCGATTTCAGCATTCTGCAATGCCGGTTTTGACATTTTAGGCGTAAGCAGGTATGGTGTTTCTCTAATGAAATACTGCAGCAGCCCACTGGTCCTGTTTGTCATCATGGGACTGATCATATCCGGCGGTCTGGGGTTTATTACCTGGCAGGATCTCATTCAGCATAAAGGAAAGATACGAAAACTCCGGGTCCAGAGCAGATTGATCCTGATTATGACTGCTGCTCTGATACTGCTGCCGGCCATCCTGCTGTTTGCAGAATTAGGTGACCTGCCCCTAAAGGAACGCTTACTCGGAGCACTGTTTCAGTCCGTAACCACCAGAACGGCCGGTTTCAATTCTCTGAATCTGAACAATTTTAACGATACCGGCCAGAGTATCCTGACCATACTGATGCTGATCGGAGCCGCCCCCGGGTCTACTGCCGGCGGAATGAAGATTACTACACTGGCGGTACTGCTTCTTTGCGGTCGCTCCGTTGTACTCAGATGTGACGAAGTACATTGTATGAAACATCGGATCGACATGGAAACCGTGCGCTATGCCTGCACTGTATGCGGACTGTATCTGGGCCTGTTCCTGATCAGCGGCATGATCATCAGTGAATTCGAAGGTCTCTCGCTGCATATCTGTTTGTTTGAAACAGCATCTGCAATAGGAACTGTCGGGTTATCGCTCGGGATCACCGGTTCTTTGCATGTCGTATCGAGACTGATCCTGATTTTTCTGATGTTCTTCGGAAGAGTCGGCAGCCTGACACTGGTCTATGCCATTATACCCGGCATTACCAACAGCCACGTTCATTATACACCGGAAAAGATCATGGTAGGGTAAAAGAAAATGACCTGCGTTCGAAGAACAGATATGCATTTGCTTATACTCTATTATGATGGTTGAGAGAAGAAAAGAAAGGAAACAGAAATGATCAATATCTTACTTATCGGAGCCGGCAGATTCGGTATCAGAATCGCACAGGAATTATCCAAAATGAATGTCCAGATCATGGCTGTAGACAGAAGTGAAGAGCGTGTACAGATGATCGAACCTTATGTGACCAGTGCAGAAATCGGTGACAGCACGAATAAGGAATTTCTCAAATCGCTTGGCATCGGGAATTTCGACAAATGTGTCGTCGCCATCGGGGATGACTACCTGGCCTCTCTGGAGACTACATCGCTCCTTAAGGAGCTTGGCGCAAAGTATGTGTTTGCCCGCGCTGCCAAAAGCATGCAGGAAAACCTGCTCCTGCGCAACGGTGCGGATGAAGTCGTTTTCCCGGAAAAACAGATGGCAGAATGGAGCGCTATGCGGGTAGGATCCGATAATGTATTTGACTACCTTGAACTCAGTGATGGATATGCTGTCTATGAAATCGCCGTACCTCCGTTGTGGGTCGGGCATTCCATAAGCGATTTAAATATCCGGCAGAAATATCACCTCAATGTTCTGGCAGTTAAAAATGAAACAGGTATGGTAATCACTCTTGGGCCGGAGTTTGTTTTCTCGAAAGATGAGATCGTCCTTCTTCTGGGCAGTCATGAAGATATTCACCGCTGTTTTGGAAAGAAAGCTGGCAGATTTGCCAGTTAGATAGTATACTATAGTATAATCTGGAATGAAATATACTTTGACCACAGTATACTCTGGCAGAAGCATACTTAGGCATAGTATATCCTGGCAATAGTACACTCTGATACTAGATATGCTCTGGCGAAAGCATACTGTGGTAAACCAAGTATGGAAGAAGGCGCAATTATACTATGGAACATTTTCTGATCTGTCTGTCATCCTCTCCTTCCAATAAAGGAATCATCCAGGCTGGCGCAGAAATGGCCGCTGCTTTTGGTGCGGATCTGCTGGCAGTGTACGTGGAGACACCATCGATGAAAACGATGACACCTGCACAGCAGACTATGCTTGAGGAGCATATCCGCTATGCGGAGCAAGTCGGGGCAAAAATCGAAAAGGTTTATGCGCCGGATGTTGTGACAGGGCTGGCCCAGTATGCCCGTATCAACGGGGTCAGCCGGATCGTCATCGGCCAAAGTGTTTCGAGCCGTTTCCATATCGTACTGAAAAAAGATCTGTCCCAGCGTCTGATCGAAGCTGTTCCGGAGATCTCCGTTTTCATTATCCCGGACAAGACCGGGAAAAGCAGATACCAGATACAGAAACAGGTCACCGGATCCTTGATGATCCGGCGCGATCTGCTGATTACAGCCGCCTTTCTGACCGGTGCCACCATGACCGGTTTTGTTTTCAGGAGGGCCGGACTGCTCGAATCCAATATCATTACCTTCTACATTCTGACAGTACTCCTGATCTCAGTAACGACCTCCCGCTGGCTATGGGGACTGATCGCTTCCGCAGCTGTCGTTATCATCTTCAACTTCTTTTTTACTGAGCCGTTATTCTCCTTCCATGCCTATGACTGGCGCTATGCAGTGACTTTTGCGGTCATGTTCCTCTCAGCGATCATTTCCGGGCTGCTGGCTTCCCAGCTGAAAGACTATGCTGAAAAATACGCAATCCGTGCCTACCGCAACAAGTTACTGTTTGATACCAATCAGCTCCTGCAGCAAACAACAGGAGAAAGGGAGATCCTTCTCGTAGGAGCCAGACAGCTGGCCAAAATGCTGGAAAACCGTGTACTCCTCTACTTTCCTGATGACAGGGAAGGCCTGGATGGACCCTATCATATAGAAGCGAAAAGCACCACAGCGCAGCTAAGCGATGATCCTGCAGCCTTGCTGGAGAAAAAGGCTGCATTTTGGTCGTTAGAGCACAGGGAGCGTTCCGGTTTTAAAACGAGCCGGTACCCGGAATGCCGCTATATGTATCTGGCAGTCCGTACAGCAGCCAGTATCTATGGTGTGATTGGTCTGGAGGGAATCAGCGCCGAAATCGACGAACCTGCTTTTACAACCTGCCTGTCCATTATCGGAGAATGTTCCCTGGCTGCTGAAAATGACCGGAATGCCCGGGAAAAGGAAGAAGCAACTGCCCGGGCCAGAAGCGAGCAATTGCGGGCAGATCTTCTGCGCACAATCTCGCACGATCTGCGGACGCCTCTGACCTCTATCTCAGGCAATGCCAGCACTCTTTTGGAAAGCGGGGAAATGCTGGACGGCGATACACGCTGCCGGATCTATACGGATATCTATGATGATTCCATGTGGCTGATCACAGTGGTGGAAAACCTGCTGTCTGTTACCAGACTTGAAAACAGGCAGATGCAGATAAGCTGTACAGACGAACTGATTAGTGATGTAATCGATGAGGCTATGAAACATATCGACAGGAAAAGGGACGAACATAACATCCTGATAAAACATCCGGACGAATTCCTCCTTGCCCATATGGATGCCAGATTGATCATGCAGGTGATCATCAATCTGGTCAATAATGCAATCAAATACACACCGGAAAACTCCATGATCCGGATTTCCGATCATTATGCTGACGGGCAGGTGATCGTTATGGTGGAAGATGACGGACCGGGCATGACAGATGAAATGAAAAAACATGCTTTTGACATGTTCTACACCGGCGGCAATCCGGTGGCTGACGGCAGGAGAAGCCTGGGTCTGGGCCTGGCACTGTGCCGGTCTATCATGGATGCCCATAATGGTACAATAGACGTAATGGACAGAAAACCGCATGGTACGGTTTTCCGTTTTGCATTACCAGGCAGGGAGGTGGCAGCAGATGAGTGATACAAAAATACTGGTAGTGGAAGATGATGCTCCTGTAAGGAACCTGATTACAACCACACTGGAAATAAACGGCTATTCCTACCAGACAGCCGGTAATGCGCAGACTGCCCTGATGCTGACGACTTCTGATCCGCCGGATATCATCTTTATGGATCTGGGTCTGCCGGATCTGGACGGTGTCGAAGTCATCCGGAAAATCCGGGGCTGGTCCAATGTACCAATCATTGTGATCAGTGCCAGAAGCGAAGATGCCGATAAGATTGCTGCTCTGGATGCAGGGGCAGACGATTACCTGACCAAACCCTTTTCTGTGGAAGAACTGCTGGCCAGACTGCGGGTTATCCAGAGAAGGCTGAAATATATCCGCTCCCTGGCTGCCGACCAGGAACCGGTCTTTGAAAACGGAGAACTGCAGGTAGACTATGCGGCAGGCTGCGTGACCATGAGTGGGAAGGAACTTCACCTGACCCCGATCGAGTATAAGCTTCTGACTCTTCTGACCCAGAATGTGGGAAAAGTCCTGACTTACGGTTTTCTCACGATGGAAGTCTGGGGCAACACCTGGGAAAGCAGTATGTCCTCTCTTCGTGTGTACATGGCTTCCCTGCGCAAAAAGATGGGACCCGGTCCGGATGATCAGCCTTATATCCAGACCCATATAGGTACAGGTTACCGAATGCTCAAGTTCTAGATCCGTTTCCGGGAACATTTTCCCGCATGACTTTGTATTTTATTTAATTATCATGAAATATAAAGCTTTCTTCACTCAACAAAGTCTTTTCTTCTCTGCGAATATCGTGATATAATAGCCTGGGAAGATCATTCCCAGGACACGGAGCAAAAGGGAGGAAGATTACCATGGCATTGATCAGATGTCCTTACTGCAAGGCACTTGTAACAGACAGCAACAGGTTATGCCAGGTCTGCGGGCAGCCCTTGCCGGTTTCTGATGAAGCAGCGATCCAAACACAGACCATTGAAAAGCCTGATGTGGATCTTACGGAAGTACCTGCAAAGATCGCAGCAGATCCGGCAGCAGAAGAAAAGCCTGCGGAAACAGTAAAGAACATTACAGAAACGGTGGAGAACACAATAAAGGATCAAACAGATCCAATTGAAGAAATAGAAATAGACAAAAGTTCATCTCCTGAAGAAGCGATCAATAATACCCCTGTTTCTTCTCTTCAGGAAGAAGAGCCGGAAAAAGCCGCTCCTGAAGAAGTAACTGAAACTGAGGATTCTGATGAAGACAGTGAACCGGGTGTTTCTGGTGAAGAGTTTGAAACGGCTGCCTCACTGAAAAAAGGCGAAATAACCGCTCCGGCGGCTCCGGATGAAGAACCGGTCGAAAAGCCGGAACCAGTGGTATTGGATGAAGAGCCGTTAGCAGTTCCTCAAGCAGAGGCCCCGGATGAAGCAACTGAATCAAAAGCTCCGGAGGCAGCGCCGGCAGAGGCAGTACCCGTGGAAGAAGCAGAACCGGCAGAGATAACCCCTGAGGCAGCGCCCGAGGAAGAAGCAGTGCAGACAGAGGTGACGCCTGAGGTAGAGGCAGTACCTGAGGCAGCGCCTGTGGCAGAAGCGGAGCCGGCAGCACCTGAAGAAAAACCGGTTGAGGTTACATCTGTTGAGGAAACAGAGTCGGTTGTCTCTGAAGAAACGGTGGAGGAACCCGTCGCAGCGGAGGATGAAGCGGATATCGAGGATAGTGATGAAGATGATGAGATCATCGCGGAAGATACAGATCCGGGAACTTTCTCAGAAGATATAGCCAAAATACTTGCAGCTGTTGGTTTGGAATCAAAAAGCAAGTCAGCTTCCAAAGCTTCTGCTGCCAACACAGATCAGGATGATCCTGAAATCACAGTCAAAACAATAGCGAGAATGGTTAACCCCGATGCTGCAGAAAAAGCGGATATCTCTAAGACTGCTGAACCTGCAGTAAAAGCCGTAGATGCTTCCACAGATGCCGTACAGGAAAAGGCTGTTTCCAAAGCTGCTCCGTCACCAGCCCCGATTCCGGCTCCCGCTCCTACTCCGGCTCCTGCTGAGAGCAGGGAAGAGCCGAAGCCGGAAGCACAAAAACCGGAGCCGGCAGCAGTAAAAGAGAATACACCCAGCGAACCGAAGCCTTCCATTAAAGATAAAGGAAAACAGATTGCAAAGAGTCCGATGCTCAAATGGGTCGGTATCGTAGCTGCCATCATTGCGATTGCAGTCATCGCCGTTTTTGCTTCCTTTGAAATCAGCAAAATGCGTTTGTATTCTGCTTCAGCTAAAGCTCTTGAAGAGGGTTCCTTCGATGTTGCAGAAGAAGGGTTCGCATCTCTGGGCAGCTACAAGGATGCTCCGGACAGGCTTCTGGATTGCAAATACCAGAGTGCAGAGAAGGCTCTTTCTGAAGGAAAATATGAAGAGGCTTCCGGCATTTTCGATACTCTTGCAGAAACAGGCGAAGGCGGTTACAAAGATTCCGCTGAAAAGAGCAAGGAATGTACTTATCTCCTTGCAAAAGAACACTATGACAAAGGGGAGTATGCTACAGCAGGAAAACTCTTTAGTACACTCGGTGATTATAAAGATGCTGCATCTCTGTATGATGACAGCGATTATCAGCTGTCTCCGGACGGTGCATTTCTCAGAGAGATGGCTGCAGGCCTTACAGAAAGATGGACACAGAAAGAATCTGATGATTCCGATCCGAATTATGATGAGGCAGTCGCTTTTGAAAGGCTCTGTGACATTGAGCTGAAACATCTGGAGCCTTTTGAGGAAGAGGAGTTTGACAATGCCGAGCTCGGAAAGGATGCTCTGGAATACATCGGACTTCTGCGTGAAGCAAAAGAAGCAGTCTCCTATATGGAAGATGACTATGACAGATACGTAAACATCTGGAACGATGCTTATGCTGATCGTACAAAGCTGCTGCAGAAATTCGTTGCTGATTACGGCCTGAAGGTAGATGATAATTATAAAGGTCTTCTGGAGTCCGCAATCAAAGACGCCGGCGCTTCCGTAATCGCAGTCGATTCAAATGAGGAAGTCAAAAAGATGGCCAGCACATTCCGGCTGACCCTGGAAACTGATGATGACGGAAACAGCAAACATGTTCTCCATATGGAAAATACTTCTCCGTACACATTTGATTACTTCGCCGTCAATGTGTCAGTTATCGATTCAGATGGAAACACTCTTGACGCCGGCAGTTCAGATGAACTTTCTCCCTGGGAGAAGGGTGAAAGAGCGGATCTTACGGTATGGCTCGATGGAAGCCTTGATCCTACGCAGTATACTGTAAAGGTTGAACCGCAGTACTACATTTCGGAAGATTCCGTCGACGAGTAAGGTTATCTAAGGAAGTACAGATAAGACAGCATAACGCAGCACTGCCGGGATTTATCCCGGCAGTGCTTTTTTCAATTATATATTCATATTTTTACTATCCTGTATATGCAACGGTAATTCATTCAGATCTATCACGAAAACTCATCCAGGTATTCCTGTTTTGTATACGGCTTCCAGTGCCCGTCGATGATCGTCTGGACATCCATATCCTGAATCATGCTGGTCAGAGCATAAAGTTTGTCGTAATCCATCCTCCAGGAAGGAAATTCTCCCAGCTGCGCATCCCCGACAAATAAAACCTTATCCTCGGGAATGTATACAAGAAGAGCATCATCTGTATGCGGTGAAACAGCGATCCGCAGGCAGGCTGTCACTCCTCCAAGGTCAATATCCGTGTTCCCTGTAATCAGCTCATCAGCCGGAACGACAGCCAGAGGAATCCCTCCTGCATATTCTTTACGGATGCAAAGATCACTGTCCAGAAATCTTTTCCCATAGGAGGGATCTGTTTCCAGCTTCTCCATGATTTCCCGAAGTACCAGATCAGTCTCTCGCCGGGCAATTGTTTTCCCGCTCACTGCATGCATACCGAAAGTGTGATCCCAATGCCAGTGTGTCAGGACTGTCACCTGGGGAAGAGGCATATTCAGCCTTTCGATAGCCCCGTAAAAATCCCTGACATGGGATGAAGAATGTCCGGCATCTACTGCCAGGGACATTTCACCGCCTTTGATATATCCGAGATTCGGCCTGTCTTTTGCCGTCTCCAGCGGCATGATCCAGACATGTTCACTGATCTGCTTCAGTTTATGTCTCATCGAACCCAGCTCCTTTCAAGAAACGAAAGAATGTCAGATGCTAACGGCGGACAACCTTTGAGATTTTTTTCAAAATCCTTTGTACAGTTCCCTATCCCGATACAGCCGGTTTTCCCGCGGAATCCCTGTCCGATAGCGATTTTTTCCATTTCCATTCCCCGGCTTTTTGGCAGCTGTCCTTTTTCATCGAGCCGGTTCAGAGCATGGATCAGCATGCCGTAACAGGCACTGCACGCATCATCGGCATTTGTATATGCCGCCAGCCTGCCGACCTTACCCGTGCGGTAATTGCTCATGATCTGTTCCCGGGAAGCTGAATTAAGATAATGAAATTCTGCTCTGCTTAAATCGGCCGAACCAACGCCCAGCTTTTCTGCCATCAGAATATAGGGAACATCCTCCAGTTCATAGCCCATACTCCGGCATACAAATGCATCACAAAGGACTGGATCCTTAAACCCGAGCACCCGGTTCATGATGACAGGGTTGCCGCCTTCCTCAAACTCTAAATCCCCGCATATATTGTCCACAAGGATAAAATCATTCCTAACTACGGTATTCAGATGCGCAATCGGTTTATGAAGTCCTAAAGTGTGGAAACGCCGTTTTTCGCTGTCCGGTATCACTCCCTTATTATTCTTCAAAGCGCAGGTGATACGTGTCTGGCAATGTCCTTTCAGCACCGGCATGTTGATCATATAGTCAACGGACATCGCAAGATCACAGACCCGTATACGCATCCCCCTGGCATCATATTCGCGGGAACTATCCTTTTTGAGATCTACAAAAGGCACATTATGTCTGCGGCATATCTCCATATATCCCGTACTACGAAGAGCATTTGCTGTCCTCTCTCCTACCCAGGAACTCTCCATCACAGTGATCTTCCGAAATCCATGATCCTGCAGATAAGTAATCGCTCCATCCAGCAGCTCTCCGTGAGTCGTTGCTCCATAGTCCGGTGAACTGGCTGTCACCAGGTTAGGCTTTAAGGCAATACTCCTGTTTCTGTCACCAATATCGCCAGCCACATCAGCCTCCTCCATCACCTGCATAGCCATTTCTTTATACACAGTACCGTGAATTACATAAACATCTTCTTTTCTCATCATCCAACCCTGCCGACTAATGATTCATTAAGCCAAATCAGCATCTCCTGTTTTCAGCTTATTTTATTTCTGAAAGATACAAAAACTGTTATAGACCTCTTTAGGCAAAAGTATAATACAGATGGTGCTGTAAAGCAAATCCATCTGCAGAATAGAAAGAACCTGCGAGGTTTTGACGCCCCGCAGGTCTTTGTTAATTATCTTTTGAAGTATCATGATCATTCATCAAATGATGCTCCAATGAAGTGCAGCATCTGTGCATTCTAATGAACGACTACCTTGATCTTCTTGTAGATACCATCCTGAGCATAAGCGTAGATGTAACAGGTACCGCTCTTCTTTGCCGTCACAACGCCTTTTTTAGATACTACAGCAATTTCCGGGTTGGAAGATTCATATGCTACTTGACGGTGGACTTTGACCTTACGCTTTGAAGGCTTGACTGCTTTTGCTTTCAGCTTCAGACTCATACTTGTCTTAAGCTTCTGCGCTTTTTTAAGAACAGATTTCTTTACTGTTACTTTCTTATGATTGCCTGCTTTGCCTCCCTTTGTTGTTACATGAACTACCTTGGATGTTGATATTACTTTATCATTCTTATCCAGGGCAACAACCAGGAACTTGTAATATGTCCCCTTCTTAACCTTCTTGCCGGCAATCTTTTTGAATGTCTTTGTCTTTCCGGTAACAGCTGCAAGCTTCTTCATCTTGCGTGTTTTACCACACCTGTTACCGTAGATTACATACTTCTCAGCATTTTTGATCTGTGTCCATTTGATCGTAACAGAACGTTTTGTCTGCTTTGATGATCTGAGTTTGACCAGACCGTACTCAGTACCTGCAGGCCCTTCGTCAGTGGCTGCATTCACGATTATCTGATCGGCAGTTGTTAAGGAGAATCCTTTACTTACGGGCATACTATAGATTCCCTGACTAATCAGCTCTAATGCCTCGATCTCAGCCTCCGCAGCGATTTCAGCTTCAGATTGCTGTTCCTGAGCACCTTTCTTCTGGCCTTCAGGCTCAAGCTTGTCGATAGGTAATGATGACTCAGGTTTGATTTCATCGCATATAGAGCAATGAATCGATTTCAAACCTTCGGTACTGTCCGAAGCTTCTTTATCGACTGTGTATTTCTCGTTCCAGACGTGACCATGTGCTTTGATCGTTTTACCTTTTATAACCTCTCCACATCTGGAACATTTCTGATCTGCTTCCTTGCCAGCTTCGGTACAGGTAGGTGCTATTGCGGTGCCTTTGACTTCCCTGTAGTCGTGACCAAGTGCAGGAATCTCTTCCCGTGTCTCCATAATCTCGCCGCAGGCGGAGCACTTCCTGCCGGTTGTGAGACCTTTATTCGTGCAGGTCGCTGCCACTCCCGGAATAGTCTCTTCTGAATGGCCTTTTGCTTTGATTGTTTTGCCTTCTATTACCTCGCCGCATCTGGAGCATTTCTGATCTGCTTCCTTACCAGCTTCGATACATGTCGCTGCTACTGCACTGTCTTTGACCTCCTTGTAACTATGACCAAGTGCAGATATTTCTTTTTGTGCTTCCAGAATCTCGCCGCAAGCTGAGCATTTCTTGCCGGCTGTCAGACCTTTCTTTATACAGGTTGGCTCGACTGCAGAAAGTACTACTTCTGTATGCCCCTTGACAGGTATCTTTTCCTGAGCTATAAGAATCTTGCCGCAGGTGGAACACTTTTTACCAGCTGTCAGGCCCGTTTTTATACAGGTTGCTGCTACCGCAGGGATATCCTCCTCTGTATGACCTAAGGCTTCAATTGTCTTGCCTGTGATTTCTGCATCACATCTCGTACACTTCTGGTCGGCTTCTTTGCCTGCCTCTGTGCATGTTGCTGCTTTTGCACTTCCTTCAACTTCTTTGTACTCGTGCCCGAGTGCATCGATATTTGAGACCGTTCTGGACTTTGTCTCAAAGTAAGGATTTGTAAACTCTGCGGTATAAGTTGTTTCACCCTTTTCCTCGCAGTTGGCTTCCTTAGTGACTTCAGCTACTGTCTGGATCTCCTCCGTCTCTTCCTTCCCACATTGTTTGCAGATATGTGCAGCTGTTACTTTGCTGTTGTAGGTTGACCAGCTGTAGCTCGGTTCATTCCAGTTATGGTCAAGCTGCTCAAGCACAATTGTTTTCGTCTGAACAGAGAATTGTCTGTTAACAAAGGCTGCTGAAGTCCATGTACCAACTCCGTTCTTTGTACATGTGGGCTCGATTGTTACTTTATAGGCAGCTTCTACCTTCTCTGTAATCGTTTCAGCTCCCTGAGCGTAAGACACAGCAGTACCAGTGACTTCATATCCGCTCTCTGTTTCAGCCCAGGTATAATCCACCTTATAACCTGTAGGTGACAACTCAATATCTTTAGTCTGAACTTCAAAAGCTTCATTCTCAAAAGTATCGGATGTATACCTTCCGGTTCCGGCTGTCATTTCTGTTGCTTCTATCACAACACTATAAGTTGTATTAACTGTTTCTGATTCTTTCCTGGCACATACTGTGCAGATATGAGTGGCTGTTACTTTGCTGTTATTGTCTGTCCAAGTATAATCCGGCTTATCCCATGTGTGGCCTGTTGCAGCGATCGTCAGGGCTTCCTTTGTTGTTTCCTTCTTGTCTGCGTCGAAATACTTATGGCAAGCAGAGCACTGATAGTGCGCTTCCATACCTTCTTCCGTGCAGTTTGCTTCTTTCTTTGCAATAAGTTCGCCATAGCTGTGTCCGGCAGCAGGGATTACCCAGCTGTTCTCTTCGATTATGGTCTGAGCCTCTGCATCAGAGAAATACTCACCGCACTTGTCACAACTCCAGTATGCAGCATTACCTGCCTGTGTACAGCTTGCATCAGTTACTTCATGGGCTGTAAGGTTGTGGCCTGTTGCCGCGATTGTCAGGGCTGCTTTTGTTGTTTCTTTCTTGTCTGCATCGAAGTATTTATGGCAGGCGGAGCACTGATAGTGCGCTTCCAT
>CADBQK010000321.1 GCA_902796775.1 uncultured Lachnospiraceae bacterium | reverse complement strand
TCTTGCAGCTGAGACTGTTACAGCAGGCGATCCTACCTTCGCAGGTCCATTGACGGGGGTCCAGCTTGGACTCACAGTTTATCATTGCTGCGAACCTGAGATCAAAGATGAATTTGATCCGGACGTATACGATGAGCAGATCGGTATGATGGAAATGGTACTTGATGTGGATGACATTGTCGAAGAGATGAGTGCGATCCGCGACGAGTTCTGTAAGTATCTGTAGGAACAGGTGAGACGAAGCGGCTATCCGGCCGCCATGCGAGCGTACACCTGATTGGGAGAAAGCCGGCCGTTTGCGGCCGGCACGTTCTCCCGGGCAATATATCCAGTTTTTTATGGCTTGTGATCCGGCTTTTAAGAGGCCTGGTGCAGGACTTTAAAGCCGGGAAGAGACCGATGTTCGGTCCGATTGGTTTTTTTAGATATTAACATGAATTGATAGATTGATTTCAGAAAGAAAACGAAAGGAGATCCGCGACTATGAACAGTGTGATCAAGGGTGCCAGCTATATTCTGGTTCATACACCTGATATGGTGATCCATAATGGGACGACACAGACGACCGATCGTATTGTGAATCCGGAAGGCGAATATCTTAAAGCGCTTCCTTCTCATCTTCGTTCCTATGAGGACTGTGTGGATTACTGGCCGAATCAGGTTTACATCGGCAACGCAACTCCGGATGATCTGGCAAATGTTGCGTTCCCTTATTACGATAAAAAGATGGACGGCGCTTCCCGCTACGGCAAGTTTGGCGAGATCATGCCTCAGGAGGAGTTCCTGCTGCTGGCGCAGTGCAGCGACGTATTTGAAGTTCTGTTCCTGACAAAGGAATTTGTAGCGGCTCATAAAGAAGCTTTCGCAGCTAATCCGATCATCTCTGATGACATTGTCGCCCGCGTCAATGATGGTATTGAGCTTGCTGAAATCGAGCATTTTGTAAATGATGAGCATGCAGAAGGTTTGTATAACAATGGCGAACTGGTCGGCTGCGTAAAGCGTGCACATGATATTGATGTGAATCTTTCTGCAGAGGTTATGCATGAGAATATCATGACTAAGGCTTCCAGTGTCCTGGCCCTGCTCTATGCAGTTAGAAATGCAGGCATTGAGAAAGCTGATGTTGAGTATGTCATCGACTGCTGCGAGGAAGCCTGCGGTGATATGAACCAGAGAGGCGGCGGCAACTTTGCTAAGGCAGCAGCTGAGATCGCAGGTCTTGTGAATGCAACCGGTTCGGATGCCCGTGGTTTCTGTGCCGGCCCCTCCCATGCCATTGTAGAGGCTGCTTCCCTTGTTAAGGCAGGCGCTTTCAAGTGTGTTATGGTTACCGGCGGCGGCTGTACAGCTAAGCTCGGTATGAACGGCAAGAATCATGTCGAAGCGAATATGCCGATCGTAGAGGACTGCCTGGGCGGTTTCTGTGTCTGCATTTCTGAGAATGATGGCGAGAATCCGGAGATCAACCTTGATATCCTTGGCCGTCATACCGTAGGTACCGGCTCTGCTCCGCAGAACGTTATCGGCTCTCTTGTAGCAGATCCTCTGGAGAGAAACGGTCTGACGATTCCGGATATTGACAAATATTCACCTGAAATGCAGAATGCGGACATCACCAAGCCGGCTGGCGCAGGCGATGTACCGATGGCTAACTATAAGATGATCGCAGCACTGGCAGTAAAGAAAGGCTGGCTGCAGAGGAATGAGATCGCTGATTTTGCTAAGGTGCATGGCATTACCGGTTTTGCACCTACTCAGGGCCATATTCCTTCCGGCGTTCCTTACATCGGATTTGCAAGAGAGGACATCCTGGCAGGTAAGATCAAGCGTGCAATGATCATCGGTAAAGGTTCTCTTTTCCTTGGACGTATGACCAATCTGTTTGATGGTATTTCCTATGTTATTCAGGGGAATACTGCTGAGGCAGAAAAGACTTCCGGCGTATCCGAAGAGGAAGTAAAGGGTCTGATCGCAAAAGCCATGAAGGATTTTGCTGCTTCCCTGCTCGCTTAAGTAAGGAGGTCGGGTCATGGCGAATGGAATTGAAAAAATCATAGCCGATACCTTTATGCAAATGGCAGAAGGCCTCGAGACCGGGAGCTTCGGAAAGAAGCCGAAGATCGCACTGACCGGTATGGGCAGCGAGCATGGCGAGGAGAATGCCATGGCAGCAGCTAAGGCAGCGGCTAAAGATGGGATCGATGTCTACTATATCGGCACTCTGGAAGCAGAGGGCGTGACCACCGTGAAGGTGGCAGATGATGAAGAAGGCCACAGCAAGATGGAGGAAATGTTAAAAAACGGCGAGATCGACGGGGCCGTTACGATGCATTTCCCCTTCCCGATAGGGGTATCGACTGTGGGACGCTCGGTGGTACCCTCCAATGGCCGGGAAATGTACCTGGCCAATACCACCGGCACATCCAGCACTGACAGGATCGAGGGTATGGTGAAGAATGCGATCTACGGCATTATCACAGCTAAGACCTGCGGAGTGGAAAGACCGACAGTTGGTATTCTGAATATTGATGGTGCGCGTCAGACAGAGAAAGCTCTGAAAAAGCTCCAGGATGGCGGCTATAACATAGCTTTTGCGGAGTCTGCCAGAGCAGACGGCGGCTGTGTGATGCGTGGAAACGATGTACTGCAGGGGTCTGCGGACGTAATGGTCATGGATTCCCTGACAGGCAATGTAATGAGCAAAATGCTCTCTTCTTTTAACACTGGCGGAAGCTTTGAGGCGACCGGTTATGGTTATGGCCCCGGTATCGGGGAAGGTTATCATCAGCTGGTGATGATCGTATCCCGTGCGTCCGGTGCTCCTGTCATTGCCAATGCAATCCGTTTTGCAGGGGAACTGGTCAGGAACAAGGTTTTTGATGTGGCAGCAGCAGAGTTTGCGGCAGCAAAGAAAGCCGGACTGAATGACATCCTTGAAGAAATCAAGGCTGCTTCCAAGCCGGCTGCAGCTGAAGAAGAGGTGCAGGCACCGCCTGCAGAGATCGTAACTGCCCAGATTCCGGGCATAGAGGTCATGGATCTGGAGGATGCTGTTAAGGTTCTCTGGAAAGCAGGCATCTATGCGGAAAGCGGTATGGGTTGTACAGGTCCGATTATCCGGATTTCTGAGGCGAACAAAGATAAAGCAGTAGAGGAACTGAAAAAAGCGGGGTATATTGGATAGATAGGGCGGGGCCTGCTCCTGCAGGCCCCCAAAGCGGGATATGTGTTATTATGAATATGAAGCAGATAGAAGCTTTCGTTAAGATTGCTAATAATCGGAGCTTTTCCAGAACTGCCAAGGAAATGTATTTGACACAGCCTACTGTCAGTGCCGTGATCAAGAATCTGGAAGAGGAATTGAATATGCCTCTTTTTGTGCGCAGCACCAGAGAGGTGGAACTGACAGAAGGCGGCAAACAGATTTTCCTGTATGCGCAGCAGATGCTGGATTTATCCAAGGCTATCGTTAAGATTTCCAATGATACATCTCTTAGAATGATGATCGGCCATGAGATCGTGATTTCTGCTTCAACGATACCCGCACAATACATATTGCCGAATTTAATGTCTGCATTCAGCAGCAAATATCCTGAGACACAGTTCAAAGTCAGTGTTTCTGATAGTGCCAATGTCATCCAGGATGTTGAAGAGCACCGGGCCGCTATCGGTTTATGCGGTGTAGTCCCCAGCAAAAAAGATATGGTCTGTATTCCGATCTATCAGGATGAGCTTTTGATCGTGACACCAAATACGGAGAAGTACAGGCGCAGGAAACAGGATCCTTCCATCGGATGGATCAAGAAAACACCAGTCATTCTGCGTGAAGACGGATCCGGGACGAAGGAGGAGGCGCTCCGCTATCTGGAGAAGGGCGGAATCGGAAGAAAGGATCTGAATGTTGCAGCCAGTATAGGGAATACAGGGGCAATTCTTCAGTCTGTGAAGAAAGGGATCGGTATTACATTTATTTCCTATCTGGCAGCCCAGGAGGATCTGCAGGAGGGGCGTATTCTCGCTTTTCCTTTTCCGGGACAGAAGTGTAAGCGTTCGATCAATCTGATCTACCGCTCCTCATTCCCGCATACAGAAGCAGCCAAACGATTCGTCAGATTCGTTAGGAATTCGTGCCGGTTTCCGGCAGAAGAAGAGGACGATCCCGGATTATCCGGTGAGTAGTTCTGAATGACTAAAAAGCAGGGTGTCCTCCATAGGATACCCTGTTTCGCAATGGTGAGTCAGGGGACGTATCTGCTGACTCATTTCTTATGAGTGAGTCAGCAGATACGTCCCCTGACTCATACCCTGACTCATATGGAAGGATAGTTTATGGATCTCCAGGATTTGAAAAAGCCAGGCAGCCTGATTTTATGGACACGCCAGGCAGCGGATATTCTGAATGAACTGCGGGAGCATGGCATTTACAGGGTTAAAAGAGAGTATATTGAAAAGAAGAATGATACGATCTCTGAGTATTACCTGAAGCTCTACCGCTGGTATACACAAGAGGCGCGGAAATACATCTGTCTGCCCCGGGAGGCTGAGTATCCGGTATGGCTGAGCGTGAATGAAGATAATATGCTGCAGCCCACTCCGGGTACAGTAATCCTGAAGGCAGAGGTGCCGGCAGATCAGTATATTTACTGCAATTATGATGGATGGGGCTATTGTGTAAATTACTGGTATGTCCCTCTTGATGAAGAAGATAAAAAACGGCACGAACAAGAGCTGAAACGTTATGGCCTGAAGAGCGATGACGAGCTTCTCCTGACAGACAAGGGAAACTTTTATCCCCTTCTGAAAAGAAAGGTTCAGGAGAGCTGGAAGAGGATCTTTACCTTACTGCCCAAGGATGAAGTGACCGGGCTGGTGGCAACCAGCTGGCAGCTGCGGCAGGAATGGATCCGGGAGGTGCGCTGCTATGACAAATGAGCAGGCAGAAGAAATGGAAAACAGGACAGGAAAAGAGGGAGGCAGGCTGCTGGAGCTGTGGACTGCCCAGACACAGGCGGTTCTGGATACGCTGGAGTCGGAAGGTGTCACTTATGTCCGGAATGAGTATGTGGATAAAAAATATCAGGGAAGTGCCTGGATTTTCCGGACTGCCTACAAGGAGATGGGGAAGCTGATGGCAGCAAGAGTGCCCAGACCGGAAGAAGCACAGTCGCCAATCTGGCTTTATAAGAACCGTCAGTGGGTGTACGGCGGAGAAGGAAGTTTCCTTATGCGTCTGGCTGTCCCTGCGGATGAGGCGGTCTTTTTTGACCTGCGGGACTGGAGCCGTGTACTCAATCTGGAATTGCTGGGGACGGAGAAGGAGAGAGAAGCTTTTG
>CADBQK010000320.1 GCA_902796775.1 uncultured Lachnospiraceae bacterium | reverse complement strand
CCTGACCGGAAGAATGCACTGCCGCAGATAGTGATTATGAAAGAAAAACTGACAGGACTGATCAAGAAACATTTCAAGGGAACTGTACCTTACCAGTTGTTATTCCATACCTATTACGGTCTGAAGAGGGTACGGGCACGTATTTTCCAGATTGCTACATTAAAACTTATTTTCCCTTATATGTACCGAAAAGGAGCGATGGCTCCTCTCAAAGCCAACAAGGTGCTGTTTATTGAGGTGAGAGAGGGCTCCCTCTCCAATGACTTCCGGCTTCTCTATGATAAGCTGAAAAAAGACTACCGGGTGAATATCCACTGCCATTTCCTGGAGGATTATAAGGTCGGCCGCATCGAATATACACGGCGCTGCGCCCGTATAGTGAAGGATATGGCTGATGCAAAGTACATCTTCATCAGCGATGCCTGCCGCCCTGTCAACTGTGTGACACTTCGCAGGGGCACTGTACTGATGCAGGTCTGGCATGCCTGCGGTGCATTTAAGAAATTCGGACTTAGCAGCGCGGAGCAGAAGTTCGGAGATAACCGCCGGCTGCAGGAGTTATTCCCTTTCCACAAGAATTATACCTATGCCGCTGTCAGCAGCCAGGAGGTTGTCTGGGCTTATGAGGAAGCCTTTGGGTTTGAGAATAAACCCGGGATCGTACGCCCTACCGGCATAAGCCGCACAGATGTCTTCTTTGATAAAGAGTATGTATCTTCTGCAAGAAGCCGGGTTGAAGAGTTCTTCCCGGAGGCAAAAGATAAGAAGATCATCCTTTATGCCCCGACCTTCCGTGGACGGGTAGCAGAGGCAAAGGCACCGGATGCGCTGGACATCCCCCAAATGGCGGAGGTTCTCTCTGAAGAGTATGTACTGCTTACCAAACACCACCCCTTTGTGCAGAAGCTTCCGCAGATCCCGGATAAGTGCACACACTTTGCAAAAGACTGTACAGGAAAGCTTTCCATTGAAGACTGCCTGTGCGCAGCAGATATCTGCATCACGGACTACTCATCCATCATTTTCGAGTATGCCCTTTTCGAACGGCCAATGCTCTTCTTCGCCTATGACCTGGATGATTATAATGACTGGAGAGGCTTCTACTATCCTTATGAAGAAATGACGCCCGGCCCCGTCTGCCAGACAACACAGGAAATGATCGAATACATCAGAAAGCTCCCGGCCGGATTTGACCAGGAGCAGGTTCATGCATTTAAGGAAAAATTTATGGGTGCATGCGATGGGCACGCGACAGACCGGATCCTGCAGCTGGTGATGGGTCCAAACCAGGATAAGCTCCGCGCCTAAACGGCCATATCCATTTTGGATCACCACAGCCAGGCCGTTGAAGCACAGTAAAGGTCCTTCTTATTACTTCCTGTTTCCCCACTCCAGCCTATGGAGCTGTCCGGCTCCTTCGAGCTGGGGAAAATCCTGCTGACGAAGTGCCTCATAGAGGATGATTGCAGCGGAATTGGCCAGATTCAGGGATCGGATATCGGCCGCCATCGGAATACGTACACAATAGTTTTCATATTGTGTGAGGATCTCTTCCGGGATCCCTGCACTCTCCTTGCCAAACATCAGATAACTTCCTTCAGGGTATGAAACATCCGAATACCGTCTGTAAGCTTTCGTTGTTGCAAGAAAGAGCTTCCCTTCGCAATCCGGATTCTTTTCCAGAAAGTCCTGAAAATCCGGATAGACATGGACATCCAGATCCTTCCAGTAATCCAGCCCTGCCCGGCGCAGCATCTTGTCGTTGATCAGAAAACCCAGAGGTTCGATCAGATGCAGCCGTGTCCCTGTGCAGACACAGGTACGCCCGATATTGCCGGTGTTTGCCGGCATCTCAGGCTCCAGCAGTACTATGTTCATCATGTTTTTTCACCCGCCTCCTTCACAAGCAGAACTGCCATTATCATAACAGCTGCCCGGCGGCCGCAATATCGCGGCTATGCCTGGCAGCTGTTTTGCTCTATTTATGGTTTGCTTCCTGTCCTCTGACAGGATGCTGCAGCATCCTGAGCCCCCGCACCTTTGCTACGAAACGGGCCATTCGCTCCATGGCAGTCTTCAGCTCCTCAACGGAATAGGCATAGGATACCCGCAGGAATCCCTCACCGCTCTCTCCGAAAGCCGTTCCCGGCACAACTGCAAGCTTTTCTTCCTGCAGCAGTGCCTCTGCAAACTCATCAGAAGACATACCCAGCTCCCGGATACTCGGAAATACATAGAATGCTCCAAAGGGCTCAAAACAGTGCAGTCCCATCTCGCGCAGCGCATAGATCAGGAACCGGCGTCTTTGGTTGTAGGACTCCTTCATCATCTCCACATCATCATCGCCCTTGCGCAGTGCCTCAATCGCAGCATACTGACTGGTCGTAGGCGCACACATAATTGCGAACTGATGGATCTTGAGCATCTGGGAAAGAATCCTTTCCGGCGCACAGGCGTAGCCGAGACGCCAGCCCGTCATTGCGTAGGCCTTGGAAAATCCGTTGATCATGACCGTCCTCTCCCGCATGCCGGGCAGGGAAGCGATCGAGACATGTTCTGTCTCATATGTCAGCGCACTGTATATTTCATCCGATATAACAAAAATGTCATGTTCCACACAGATCCGTGCAATCGGCTCGAGATCCTCCCGGGTCATTACGGAGCCTGTCGGATTATTCGGGAAAGGCAGTACCAGAATCTTTGTCTTCGGAGTGATTGCAGCCAGCAGCTCCTTTTCCGTCAGCTTGAACTCATTCTTTTCCTGCATATGGATCGTGACCACTTTCCCGTCCGCAAGCATGGCACAAGGCTGATAGGATACATAGCAGGGCTCCGGAACGATTACCTCATCTCCCGGATTGATCATTGCCCGCATTGCAATATCGATTGCTTCGGAGCCTCCGACTGTAACCATCACTTCACCCGCCGGATCGTACAAGAGGCCCATCTTGCGCTTTACATAAGCGCTGATCTCTACCTTCAGATCCATCAGGCCGGCATTAGAGGTATAGAAGGTCCGTCCCTGTTCGAGCGAGTATATACCTTCCTCTCGGATATGCCAGGGTGTATCAAAATCCGGTTCGCCGACACCCAGGGAAATGACCTCGGAATCATGCATCTGTGCCACGATATCAAACATCTTCCGGATTCCGGATGGCTTCATGGCAGCAACTTTTTCGGAAATAGGGTCTCTCATGGTACGATCAGCTGCCTTTCAGCCTTTTTCTGGTGTACCATCACCGTACCATGATCTTTGTATTTCTTCAGCACAAAATGGGTGGCTGTGCTGCGTACAGATTCCAGAGTAGAGAGCTTCTCGGAGACAAATGCAGAGATCTCACGGATCGTCTTCCCTTCCATGATGATACAAAAATCATAAGCTCCGGACATCAAATAAACCGAATCCACTTCCGGGAAGTTATAGATACGCTCCGCCAGATGGTCAAAGCCCCTGCTCCTCTGCGGGATCACACCCACCTCGATAAGCGCCACGACACGATCACGATTTGTCTTTTCCCAGTTGATGATCGTATGGTAGCCGCAGATCGTCTCATCGGCCTCCATCTCCGCGATCGCCATCGCCACGACTTCCTCATTCTCGCCCAGCGCAACCGCCAGATCCTTCACATTGATCCTGCTGTTCTTCTCGATTACAGCAAGGATCTTTTCCTTCAAATCATTCATATATATCCCAGCTTTCTATCTATGTTGCTGTGTTACCTTCGCCTGATCAAAACTGTCTCCGCGGAACGGCTCCAGAAATCTGTGTTTCCCACCAAAGAGCACCAGACGATCCTTATCATCCGTAAAATATCCGATCACAGCTGCCGTTACGCCTGCTTCCTCCAGTGCATGTCTTACCCTTTCAGCTCCCTGCGCAGCAATCAGAACAACACTGCCGCTCATCAGCTGATAAGGATTCACATCCAGGAATTCGCAGACCTCCACCGTTTCCTGGCGGATCGGGATCGACTCAAGAAAGACCCTCAGTCCCAGACCGGCTCGGGCAGCCATATTCCAGAGTGCTGCGAAGACGCCGCCCTCACCTGCAGGGCAGAGAGAAAAACTGTCTGCCTTCCCTGCTGATCCTTTAAGAATCCCGGCAATCCTTTCCGGCAAGAGACCTTCGCCTGCCGGAGCTCCCTCTGCCAGTACCCCTTCCTCTCCTTTTAAAAGCGGATCCAGAAACCCATTGCAAAATCTGCTTGTCAGCTCCTTCTCATACAGGCGGGCCAGCTTCATGCTCCCATCCCATCCGGCATTTCCAGCCATCAGAATATCCCACCCGGGGCAGATACTGTACTGATAGTCTTTCTGCTCTTTCCGTCTG
>CADBQK010000319.1 GCA_902796775.1 uncultured Lachnospiraceae bacterium | reverse complement strand
CTCTGAATCCTGATCATCAGCTCCATCCTGAATATTATTTCTAACCTGATGAATATCTCTATCCGCCGATCTGCGACATCAGCAGTCCGCCTTCCCTTTTTTTACTATCCAGAAATGAATGTCCCTCAGGCTTCTGCATGATTGTCTCCCTCAGAACCCCGGCCAGCAAAGCGATCTCTTTTTCTTCCCCGTTCTCCTGCTGCCTCTCTCCGGCAGGAAGTACACCTTTCCTGAACTCATCTCTGCTTTTTCTCAGACAAGGCCTAAGGTCAACTCCCTCATCACAGCACAGACAGGGCTTGACAATACCCTTTGAAGTCAGCCTGATCCGATTGCAGCTGCTGCAGAATTTCCCGTGGAGTGCATTGATCAGACCGACAGCCCCTTTCTTCCCCGGAAGATGGTAGTAGATTGCAGGACCGTTCCCATGTCCGGAATCATCCGGAATGAGATCCGGATACATTTCCATCAACATTGCAAGCACAACAGGTCCCGGCACTCCCCGCTCCGGATCCCCGCAGCCGACGGGCATCAGCTCGATAAAACGTACATCGATGCCTCTTTCAAAAGCAAACTCCGCAAAGGAAGGCAGTTCTTCCTCATTGATTCCTTTCTGCAGGATACAATTGATCTTGACGGGAATACTGCTGCCAAGTGCTGCCTCCAGTCCGGCAAGTGTATCCTCCAGTTTTCCTCCGCCGGTCAGCCAGCTAAACCGCTCTTCCTCAAAAGAGTCCAGGCTGATATTTACTCCGTCCAGTCCGGCATCAGTCAATTCCGGCAGATATTGGGGCAAAAGTACGCCGTTTGTTGTCAATGTCACCTGTTTGACACCCGGCATTCTCTTCAATCTGCTGATCAGTTCCGTACATCCCAGTCTGACCAGAGGTTCCCCGCCGGTGATCTTAAACTTATTGATTCCAAGAGAGACGGCAGCTTCACAGATCATCAGGATCTCCTCATAGGTCAGGATCTGATCCATACCCACCTTTCTGCAGCCATCCGGCATACAATAGCGGCAGCGCATGTTGCAGCGGTCCGTAATGGATACACGCATATAGTCGATCTCTCTGCCGAACCGGTCCCTCATCAGCATCTGCCTCCTCTCTTCATCTGATCATTTGGCAGGCGCCTGCAAAACTGCATCACCTGACTACAATTTTTGTGCTTCAAATGCTCATTTCCCAAAACCGCAGTTGGGGAAATGGCAGACCTCGCAATTCAGACAGTAGCCGCCCTCACCCAGACTGTCGATATCTTCCTTCTTAAGGATCTCCCCTGCCATGATACGGGGCAGAACCAGATCAAAGATCGTCCGCTTTGCGTACATGACGCAGCCCGGAAGTCCCAGGATGGGAATCTGCTCTTCTCCGTAATACGCCAGCAAAAACATTGCTCCGGGCAGCACCGGTGCTCCATAACTGACTATGCTGCCGCAGACATTTCGGATTGCCAGAGGCGTTTTATCATCCGGATCCACACTCATCCCGCCGGTACACAGGATCAGGCCGCACCCGTCATCCAGCATCCGCCGCACTGCCTCCTCGATCCTCTCATTCTCATCATTCGTCACTTCATGCCGGATCACCTGGACCCCATACTCCCGGAGCTTGCCTTCCACAACCGGTGTAAAGGTGTCTTCGATCCTCCCGTAAAATACCTCATTCCCTGTCGTCACGATACCGGCTTTTCTGGGAAGGAAAGGCAGGATCTGCATGATCGTCCCTTCCCCGGCCAATATCCTGACACGCTCCATCTTCTCCTTTTCGATCACCAGAGGGATAATCCGTGTACCGCCCAGCCGGTCTCCCTTTTTCACGGGAAAATTACCATGCCGCACTGCTATCATCATCTGGCCAAAGCTGTTTACAGCATCAAGTTTTTCACGGTCAACCTTAAGCAGGCCATCCCGGCCTGCCATCAGCTCGATCTTTCCTTCTTTCACCTGTCCCCGTTCGATCCCGTCACCCTTGCAAATGGCACAGAGCACCTCTGCAGCTTCATCTTCATGCATCATGCTCTCATCATTCTCCCAAACGTAAAGATGATCCTTCCCGACAGACAAAAGTACCGGGATATCTTCTTCGCGAATGATATGTCCTTTGCGGAATACTGCATCTTTTTTCACATCTTTAATGATCTGCGTGATATCGTGGCACAAAACATGTCCGAGGGCATCTTCTGTCCTGATCAATTTCATGATAACTGCCCCTCCTATTCCAGCAGCCCGGCTGCCTGCAGTTTTAAAACGATTCCTTCTATGTCATCGGGATGCAGATACGGACCTGCGAAATCCGGTTCATCAATATCTGTCACGATAAACAATCTTCCCTCCGGATTGGAAACCGGCTCCTTGCTGATCCCTTTCCGAACAATCTCAATCTTTTTCAGACTGCTGCCCTTTAGGCCTTCGATGATGATCAGATCCGCCTCCGGAAACAGGCCGGCCAGCTTCTCCAATTCCTCATCTTCCTCTGCTTCCTGACTCTGTACACTGCTTCGAAGCTTATGGACAAAAACCCGGTTTTCGGAAAAACATGCCGTTCCATATGCACCTGCCTGAGTAAAGCGGCTTGTGTCCGTGCCGGGCAGATCGCAGGAAAAATCATGCCCATCATGCTTGATCACGGCAGCCTTTTTCCCTTTCCCGGCCAGATATCGCAGCAATTTCGTGATCAATGTCGTCTTTCCGGAATTTTTGATCCCGCATACAGCTATCATCGGCGGCATGAATCTACATCCTTTCCACTGTTCTTTTCATTTTGTATTCTTCGTTTTTAGAAATCTATAGAAAGATGACTTTCACTTTGTCCCCTGCATGGATGGAAGGGCTGCCTGCCGGAATGTCCACAAGAGCATTGCTTCCCCTTCCGGAACTGACATTTCCGTTCCCGCCGGTGTGTCCCTCCAGCCACACTCTGCCGCCTTCGATCCGGCAGCGTACAAAACGTCTGGACGGGCTTGCTTTTTTAAAAGGCTCCTGCAGGACACCTTCCTGCACTGTGAAGTCCAGGAATGGATCCTGGGTCATCTTTCTTAAAATCGGTCTTCCCAGAAGCTGCAGTCCTGCATATGCAGAGAACGGATTCCCGGACAGGGACAGGATGATCTTCCCATCCAGGGATCCGGCCATCACAGCTCCGCCTGGTTTCATGGCAACCTTCCAGAACAGGCGCCTGACCCCCAGGATCCGGTAAACTTCATGCAGGATATCTTTTTTACCGACCGATACGCCCCCTGTTGTGATCACAAGATCGGCCTCATCCAGCCCTTCCCGCAGATGAGCAGCAAGCAGATGCGCATCATCATCACTGTGCAGGCTGGCAGTTACCTGCATACCCCATGCCTCCAGCTGTGCCTGAAGAGTGTGACGGTTCGAATCGTAGATCTTTCCGGGAAGCAGCTCTGTCCCCGGAAGGACCAGCTCATCCCCTGTTGAGATCAGCAATACTCTGACCGGACGCCTGACCGTCACTTTGTCATAGCCGGCGCTTGCAAGAATACCGATCTCCAGCGGACCGATCTTCTCTCCTGCTTCCAGCAAAACATCTCCGCGCCGGTAATCCTCGCCCCGGCATACATAATTCTGCCAGGTTTTCACCTCTGCATAGATCTCAACGGTCTCCTCGCCAAAATCGCTGTCTTCCTGGCGCAGGATGGCATCCGCTCCCTCGGGGATCGGTGCCCCGGTCATGATCCGGACAGCCTGTCCGGCCATCACACGCCCCGGAAAAACATCGCCTGCATCCGTCTCTCCGATGACAGATAAACGCACCGGATTCCACCTGCTCGCCCCTGCAGTATCCTCTCCGCGCAGGGCATACCCATCCAGTGGTGAACGGGAAAAAGGAGGCTGGTCATAGCGTGCACAGACATCTTCTGCCAGGATCCTGCCTCTGGCCGATAAAACGGGGACGCTCTCTTCCTCCTTGATCAGCCCGGCTGCTTCTGACAATAGGCAGGACGCTTCTTCTAAACTAATCGGCTGTATATCTTCCACTTGATAGTCTTTGATCATGGATCCCTCCTGCGCAAATACCGGATATCCTGCCTTTCGGCAAGCTCATAATAATCGATTGCTCATTTCGACATACAAAAAGGGCGCAGCATGACAAGACATACTACGCCCCTAAACGTACTTGTTTCATGCCCTTTTTTTCAAACACGGAAGGCTGCCCGGTTTCCCTCACAACCCTGGAAGCTCATGCAGAAAGATGCTCAGCCTCTCTTTTAACTGGACTGGCGCCCTCCCCTCTGCCGGCTTCGGCGCAGCACCCTGCAGCACACTCTTTTCTTTATTATTTCTGTCTGTGCTGTTTAGGTACTTTTGCTCAAAGAACGATCGATATTAAATTTG
>CADBQK010000318.1 GCA_902796775.1 uncultured Lachnospiraceae bacterium | reverse complement strand
TCCTTTGGGGTGTCAGAAGGGACGGTTCTTTTTGACACATTTCCAAGATTATTCTTATCACAGAAGATTACTTAGAAATGCGCCAAAAAGAACCGTCCCAATGTCATTTAGATAAGCCCCCCTGTCTCCAATTCAATTAAATCCATATATCTATCTGTAATCAGAGGTGAAATATCATCTGATTTTTTTGGCTTTTTTTAAAAAATACTTGACAGAATAGTAAAAAAATGTTGCGGCGCCTTGTTAAATATATTTTTTTGGAGGTGACGCAATGCAGTTGTCTTCCCCTGTTATGGTAAAGGATGCTCTTTGTTCTACGATCTCATCCCTACTAGATCACCGGGATAGAATCCTTATAAATCCGAATTCAGATTTCACAAGGACTAAAAAAATCTCCTTTGAAAAGACAATTATCTTCCCAATGGTCGCTGCTTCTGACAATGTTCCCGCGGAACTGATGGATTTCTTTGAAGAAGATGAATTACCGTCTCCTTCCGCAATCATCCAGCGCAGGGCCCAGGTAAAACCTGAGGCTTACAAGGAATTATTCTATGCTTTTACAGCCCATGCCTCACAAATCCGGACATTTCGCGGCTTCAGGCTGATCGCCTTTGACGGATCCAGGCTCAATCTCCCTTATAATCCTTCAGATCCTAATACGTTTATTCAGTGCATTAAGGACCGCAAGGGGATCAACCAACTCCATTTCAACTGTCTTTATGACATCCTGAATGATCTCTTCCTGGATGTTGAGCTGCAGAGCATCCATGCGATGAATGAGAAAGCGGCTTTCACCAGATTCCTTGATGATCCGGTTGATGTCGGTCATAAGGCGATCTTTATCGCTGATCGCGGCAGCGCTTCCTATAACATCTTTGCACATGCCATTCACCATGACAGGCTTTTCCTGATCAGGGTTCCGGCTCTTTTTGCAAAAAATATCTGCCCGGATAAGGCACACTGGCTTGATCAGGATGTCGAAGACCAGGCGGTTACTGTACATATCGGCCGGTGCCGGACCAGACAGAACAGGCAGCTGGAGAACTACCACTATATCCCCTCAAGCGGACATTATGATTACATTGAGGCCGGTTCCAAAGAAACCGAGATGCTGCACCTTCGTGTCGTGAAGTTCCCCCTGTCAGAAGGATCCTTTGAATATATCGTAACAAACCTTCCGAAGGATTTTTTTTCAACAAATACAATCCGGGAACTTTACCGGCTCCGCTGGTGTGTCGAAACGGCATACCGGCACCTGAAATATGCCGGAAATATGGTTCATATCCATTCTTTCAGACAGGATTTTCTGGTCCAGGAGATCTATGGAAAACTGACGATGTATAATTTCTCGTCGTTCATCGCGGCCTGTACAGCTAAAAAAGCGGAAAAAAAGACCGACAGATACCTTTATGTTATCAACCACACACTATTGCAGAAAATATGTATCCGATTCTTACGAGGTAAGCTGCAAAATATAACAGAGTTGATATGCCGCTCAGTGGTACCAGTCCGACCGGGCCGGAGATTCGAGAGGAACCTGCGGCGCCAGTCGGCTGATCCCGTCACTTACAGATAATCCCAAAACAAAATACCTTTCAGTAGGCAGTCTCCCCAGACTGTCTGTTTGCCTTTTTCAAAAACATGGTTTTTGACCGTAAACCCGAGAACTGGCTGTAAGTTGGTTTGAGTTTATCTTATTTACTATGATACACTTACTATTGTTACTTGGCTATCTAAATGACATTAGAACCGTCCCCATCTGACTCAGTCCCGTCCCTATTGACAACCGCTGCCCGCAGTCAGGCTAATGTCTGGCTGCGGGCTTTGCTGTTTCGGAGACGGACTGTAAAAAAATTTAAAAAAATATGAGTAATTATTCCGGAACCTGCAACTAAAGGGTAAACAGAAATCATTTTTGCAGGAACGGGGGTGATGACTCGTTGAAATATCCCTATGAGGAGTCTCTGCAGATCGTCATGCAGCGGGGAAAAAAATTCCGAAAAGAGGCAGAACGAAGGACTCTTCATCGTCTGGCTGCCGCATCGGCAGCACTTACGGTTTTGCTGGTGTCAGCTGTCACATATCTGACGCACGGGAACCTCGCGGAGGCAGATAAGACGGTGTTCGGTGCCTTTCTTCTTCCGGCGCAGATAGGAGGGTACATTCTTGTCGGAGTGGCTGCATTTTCAGCGGGAGTCGCCATATCGTTGCTAACGTGGCGCCATCGAAGGGCGAAAGCGCCGCCGGAAGATTCGGATACTGATCATAAATGAATCAGTGCAAAAAGAAGATGAAGAGGACAGCTTAAAAGAGTTCAGAACTTAAAATGTTTCATACATGGAAGGAG
>CADBQK010000317.1 GCA_902796775.1 uncultured Lachnospiraceae bacterium | reverse complement strand
GTCGACCCTCTTCAAATTATCGATCCGGATCTCCATTTTATGGATCCTTCTTCTCTCCAGTTCCTCACAGACCCGGGCAATGGAAGGACTATCCGGGTCATAACAGTATCCGAGAAGATGGCACAGGATATCCCCCACTCTGCAGCTAAGCTCTACGCCGGGCAGAAACCAGATTATGCGGTCACCGGCGGATCTGCTCTGTAAAGATGCTCCGCAAACCGTTAACCCGACTGCCTTCCCCGGACGGTAATGGTTTTTCCCTCCGCCGCCGTCAGATGCTCCCTGCAGGTATTTGTCCAGCAGCTTTGCGCTCCCGCTGACAGTATCATGATCTGTCAGTGAAAACACCTGCATACCCAGATCTGCCGCCATAGCCGCAAAAGCCTCCGGTGCATCACTGCCGTCAGATGCCCTGCTGTGCATATGAAGATCTGCTGCTGAACTAACGCGCATAGAAATACCTCTCATCTTTCCTAAAGGAGAAGACCCCCCGGGCATCCGCCGGACACCTGAAGAGCCTTTATCTTCCACGTATCTGCTTCCCTCTGCCGATCACCGGCAGGCAGTCTTTCCGGCATACACCTGAAAAACGAAGGAAATCTTCTAGCCTCTGCGGAAACGGGAAAGGAAATCCTTTGTCTCCTGTCTCTGCGGGTTTTCAAACAGCTGCGCAGGAGGTCCCTGTTCGCAAATGACACCATCATTCATATACACGACATTGCTGGAGATATCCCTTGCAAACATCATCTCATGGGTAACGACCAGCATAGTCATACCCTCTTTTGCTAATGTGCTCATGACATCCAGCACCTCACCGACCATTTCCGGATCCAGTGCGGAAGTCGGTTCGTCAAAGAGCAGCACTTCCGGCTCCATAGCCAATGCACGCGCAATGGCCACACGCTGTTTCTGTCCGCCGGAAAGCTGGCGGGGCCTTGCCTTTATATACTCCGCCATACCTACATGACGAAGATACTTCATGGCGTTTTCTTTTGCCTCTTCTTTGCTTTTATGCAGCACCTTCACCTGCCCGGCCATACAGTTGTCGAGCACATTCATGTTGTTAAACAGGTTGAACTGCTGAAAGACCATCCCTACGCGGGAACGGTATTTAGGTGCGTTCACACCGCGGCTTGTCATATCCTCCCCATGAAAGAGGACTGCACCGGAAGTGGGGATCTCAAGAAGATTAATGCAGCGCAGAAGAGTGGATTTCCCGGATCCGGAGGCTCCGATAATGCTGGTCACATCTCCCTTGCGGACGTCAAAATCAATATCCCTGAGCACCTCATGATTGCCGAAACTCTTGGAGAGGTGGCGGATCTGAATGATTGGATCGTTATTCTCCGGCATCTTTCGTCTCCTCCTCTCTCTGGATCGCCTGCAGATCCCTGTTCTGCTCATCCTCATCGATCTGGTAGTTGTAAGTGCCTGCAGTCATCGTAAGCTGGTCTGCTGTCACCAGCTCATAATCACTCTTGCCGTCAAGCCGTTTTTCAAGCTTTCTCAGAAGGAAGGATGCGATAAGGGTCATGCACAGATACCCGGCCATCTCAATGGTTGCAGACGGAAAATACTTGTAGACAGCACCGGATACGGATTTGTGGATTGAAAAGAAATCCGAGAACCCGATGATGAACATGACGGATGTATCCTTTACATTGATAATGAAATTGTTCCCAATCTGCGGCATGATATTGCGCAGTGCCTGGGGCAGCACGACATTTACCATGGTCTGAAAATGATTCATACCAATTGCCATCGCACCTTCTGTCTGCCCGGGATCAACGGAAATGATACCGCCTCTGACGGATTCAGCCATATAAGCCCCGGTATTGATCGATACGACGATGATGGAAACGATCCACTTATTTGTAAACTGGATATTGTTGTTTGTAAAATACGGCAGGCCGTAGTAGACAAAAACCGCCTGCAGGATCATAGGCGTACCGCGGAATACTTCAATATAAACCCGTATGACAGCCCGTACAAGGCCGAGCAGGCCTTTCTTGAGCGCGTTATCGCGGGCGCTGACCGGGATTGTCTGCAGAATACCGCAGATAAAACCGATCAGGCATCCAATCGCTGTGCCGACCAGGGCAAGGATCAGTGTATTGCGGATACCTCCCAGGTACATCCCTGAATATTTGCCCCACAGCTTGGTCATATCTGCAAATAGTGCAGCAAATTGATTCATCCTATCTGTATCCTCTCTGTATCAAAAATAAGGACAGCCCCGCCGCAGGCAGCGGGGCCGAAAATCTTTTGTATCATCCGGTCAGGTAATGACCGGATCCGTTTTCCTGCCCGGTCTTATTATTCCTCAGAAAGCGGCTGGATCTGTGTTGCTTCAGCCATCATAGCATTGAAGTCATCAGCAGACATCGGATTAACAACAGCATTGATCGCATCCTTTAACACGGTGTTGCCCTTGCGGACAGAAATACCGATATTGACATCTGTATCGGATACTTCAAAGTCATCATCCGATCCGGAGAAATCAAGGATCTTGAAGCCCGGGTAAGCAATCAGAGCGCCCTGTGCAGTCGGCATATCTGTACATACAAAATCAACAGCACCGGATGCAAGAGCTACGAGCATAGCAGGTGCGGACTCAGCAGCCTCCTGGATATTTGCGCCTTCGATCTGAGGCAGGCAGGTATCATACCAGATGGTTCCCATCTGGGATGTGCAGCTGCCGCCAGCCAGATCAGACTTGCCGGCAGCCTCTGCAAATGCGCTGTCTTCCTTAGTCAGGCAGACGATGCTGGCGTAGAGATACGGACCGGCAAAATCTACTTCCTCTTCCCTCTCCGGGGTCATGGACTGGCCGGCGATAACGCAGTCGATCAGGCCGGACTGTACAGCAGGAATCAGAGAATCCCAGTCAAGCTGATGGATCTCAAGCTCCCATCCGTTTGCTTCACAAATCTTCTTAGCCATCATAACATCATAACCATTTGCGTACTGATCGGAATCTACGATCGGAACAGCCCCGTTGGAATCATCAGGCTGTGCCCAGTTGTAAGGAGCATAGCCGCACTCCATGGCAACGGAGAGAACGCCATCTTCTACGCCTGTAGCAGCTGCCTCGCCGCCTTCCTCCTCTGCAGCGCTCTCGGCAGCAGTTTCCTCTGCAGCAGCGCTCTCTGTCTCAGCCGGAGCTGCAGAGGAAGCTGCAGATGAACCAGAACCGCCGCAGGCAGTCAGAGATAAAGCCATCATACCGGCCATCACCAATGCAATTACTCTTTTCTTCATAATCATTTCTCCTCCTGGATTTCCTTCCGCTTAGGAGCGGCATCAGGAAGCGGATACTTTACGGAACCTTTCCCTGTCCGCTTCCACTGTCCTGATACGAGAATGAAAAAGCCCCGGCAGTATGCGGGGCTTATGCATAAAACAATCACTGGTATTGATAGCGCTCCACATGCTGATGCAGGTGACAGTCTGCAGAGTATTTCCCTGCAGCCCAGCTGCCCGGTACCTTAACCGGCAGGTAAAAAGCAGCTTCGGCGGACAACCCTTTCCCGTCTTGTCCACATCAGGACTCTCAGGTACTCATGAGATCCGCGCCTCTATCAGGACGATATCTGTATATCTCCCTAACCCTACCATTTACAACCGTGAATGTCAAGTCTGTAGAGCTTCATCAGCAAAAATTAGTTCACAACTCAAGTTCCCTGCTTATCTTCCTGAAAAAGAAGATACAGAGGGTGATACTCATGATTTCTGCCAGCGCAAAACACCACCAGATATTGTTGATATTCCCCGTCAGGGACAGCAGCCAGGCGCAGGGAATCAGCACGATGAGCTGTCTGCAGATCGAAATGATCAGGGAATAGATACTCCTTGAAAAAGCCTGGAAAGACGATACCAGGATGATCGAACAGGCGGCAATCGGGAAATGGATCCCGATCCGTCTCAAAGCCGGTATACCGATTGCCAGCAGTTCTTCACTCGCGCTGAAAATCGACAGCAGTTTTCCGGGAATCGTTTCAAACAGAAGCATACCGCAGATCATGATACCAAGTGCCAGCTTAATGGAAAAGGAAATCGTTTCGCGGATCCTGTCCTTGCGCTTAGCTCCGTAGTTATAGGCAAGGATCGGTACGGTCCCATTATTGATTCCGAGTACCGGCATAAAGAAGAAGCTCTGCAGCTTAAAATATGCTCCGAATACGGCAGTCGCTGTATCGGTAAAGGAGCTCAGCAGCCGGTTCATAGAGAAAGTCATGATACTGCCGATCGACACCATCAGGATGGAGGGCAGACCTACAGCATAGATCCGGCGTATCACCACAAGCTGCGGGTGCAGAACTTTTTTCAGGGAAAGACGGATTTCTTTATTGTATTTCAGATTCAGGATGAGTCCCAGACAAGATGCGCAGCACTGTCCAAAAACAGTCGCTATCGCCGCACCGGCAATCCCCAGTCTGGGAAAACCAAACAGTCCGAAAATCATAATCGGGTCAAAGATCGTATTGATCACGGCTCCCGTCATCTGTGAGACCATACTCAGAGTTGTTCTTCCTGTAGACTGCAGAAGTCTTTCCAGCATGACCTGAAAGAAAATGCCGATGGATACACAACAGACGATCGTTGTGTAAGTCACGGCGTATTCCCGAATCTGCGGATTTGCTGTCTGCAGATACACAAACGGCTTTACTGCAAACAAACCGACCAGCAAAAAGAGAAGATAGCTGAAAAAAGCCAGCACCAGACCCATGTTAGCCGCATTATCCGCACGATCCTGCCGCTTCTCACCCAGAGACCTGGAGAGCAGAGCATTCACACCAACACCAGTACCGGAAGCCACGGCAATCATAAGATTCTGCATCGGAAAAGCAACTGTAACAGCGGACAGAGCATCCTGTGACAGCCTGGCAACAAAAAAGCTGTCCGCTATATTATACAGAGCCTGCACAAGCATAGATGCCATCATCGGCAGAGACATGGAGATGACCAGCGGCCGGACAGGCATCGTCCCCATCTTATTCTCCGCCGGTCCAGCACCAGCAGAGCTGCCCTGCTTCGTTTCTCTAAACGCCAAAGGAGCCACTTCCTTTCATTGCCTGCTGCTGCAGGGCAAGTGTGAAACACATCTGCTGCAGGGATATGCAGGATACAACCTCTGCAGACAAAGTTTCCCATCATCTGTTAAGCACTTCAATACTTCTGTCTAAAATACCTTTCATATAGGCGATCGTAATCCCGTAATTGGTAAAGGGAATCTCCTGATCACCAGCACATTTCATACGATAGCGAAGCTCTCTGTCTCCAAGCATGCAGCCTCCGCAGTGGATGACCAGCGAGTAAGGCGACAGATCCTCAGGAAAACTCATCCCTGAAGAAGTTTCGATCTGGATCTCTTTGCCGGTGTACTCCCGGAGCCAGCGCGGAATCTTTACACTCCCGATATCATCACATTGGCGGTGATGCGTACAGCCTTCGGAAATCAGCACTTTATCACCGTCCTGAAGGGAGTTAATGGCCCTGACCCCATCTACAGATGCTTCCAGAAATCCTTTGTATCTGGCCATCAGGATGGAAAAAGAGGTCAGCGGAACGTCAAGAGGCACGATTTTTGCTACGTACGCAAATGCCTGGCTGTCTGTGATCACCATAGCCGGAGGCTCCTTTAAGCTGTTCAGCATAGCTGCAAGCTCTGTCTCTTTACAGCAGACGGCGCAGGCCCCGGCATCCAGCACATCCCTCAGCACTTGCTGCTGGGGAAGGATAATGCGTCCTTTCGGAGCTGCACTATCGATCGGAATGACCAGTACAACCACATCATTGGGGCTGAGCAGATCTCCTGCCAGCCGGTTTTCCGGACGGCTCCCCTTCGCCATACCGGCAATCCGTTCTTTCAGTTCCCAGACACCTTCTCCGGTCAGAGCACTGACATACATACTATCCGCTTCCCCTTCGGAGGCAGTATACCCTGTGCCCGCTCCGGATTGCTTACCGCTCTCTTTCTGTAGAAGATCGCTTTTATTATAAACGATCAGATAGGGGATCTCTTTCTCTCTGAAAAGAGCCAGAAGCTCTTCATCTGCCGGCGTCCGGCCGGCGCAGGCGTCTACTACAAGTACAGCGATATCTGTACGGTTGAGTTCCTGCTTCGTTTTGCGCACGCGGAGCTCTCCAAGACCTCCCTCGTCGTCAAACCCCGGTGTATCCGCAATCACGACCGGTCCCATGGGAAGCAATTCCATGGCTTTGCGGACAGGATCCGTTGTCGTACCTCTCACCTCTGAAACAACACTCAGATCCTGTCCGGTCACAGCATTGACCAGACTGGACTTTCCGGCATTCCTCAGACCGAAAAAGCCAATATGCACCCTCTCGCCTGAAGGCGTATCATTTAAACTCATAATATCTCCTATTAGCTGAAACGATTCAGCACCCGCTATGAGGGATGCATCGCATCCCGGACAGGAAGAGTGCTGAATCGTTACATTGTTTTACGGAATCCAGGATCTAATCATAGACTCCCTGAACAAGCTTTTACTAAAGCGTATTAGTTCTCTTTATGGGTCTCCTCGTACTCTTTACGGAAAAGGATACCTGAACTGCAGCCCGGAATAGCTCCGGAAGCCGGATCTGCCTCCTGCACGGCTTCTGCTTCAGCTTCAGCCTTCGCGCGTGCCTGCTCATCGGCTTCTTCTGCGATCAGTTTCTCAAAATCTACCCCTGCGTCCAGACATTTGCCCAGGTTGATGGAAGCCTGCATATGCCCCTGCTGTGCAGCAGCAGCAAAAAGCTTGGTTGCCAGCACCAGATCCTGCTCTATTCCATCTCCTTCGAAATAACGGTTTCCAAGGGTGTACTGGGCTTCCATATTGCCTCCGGCAACAGCCTTTCCATACCATTCAAGGGCTTTGATTTCGTCCTTCCCTACGCCCCAGCCATTCTCAAAATAGCGGGCAACCTCATAAGCTGCATCTGCAATACCGCCCTGGGCAGCCTGGGCAAAGTACTTAAATGCCACATGCTGCTCGCCGATCGAACGGGCATAACGGGCAAAATGATATGCTCCGCTGATACTCCCGCTATCCGCTGCCTGCTTGTAATACTTAGCAGCCTTATCCATATCTCTCTCGACCACATGACCGAACTCATAGAAGCATCCGACACTGCTCTGTGCCTCCGCAGAACCGAGATCAGCTGCCTTCTGATACCATTTGAAAGCCTCTGCGTAATCCCGCTTCACTCCTTCGCCGTTCTCATAGCAGTCTGCTACGTTCAGCGCTGCAGCAGCATGCCCCTGCTCAGCTGCCTGCATGAAAAGCTCAAAAGCTCTCACCTGATCTTTGGGGACATTCACACCGCCGAAATAGATCATGCCCAGGAAATTCTGGGATTCCGCATCACCTCTGAGTGCGCTGGCGCGCACTGCATTCAGTTCCTCTTTGCTGAAATTGTAATTATCAGCCATCTTAAACCACCTCTTTACTGTTTAGCTTGCGCCCTCTCCTTCATCACTTTTCTTACCGCCCGGAGGATATTCTCATATCCCGTACAGCGGCAAAGGTGTCCGGAGAGAAGTTTTCTTAATTCATCATCTGTGTATTCTTTACCTGTCGACAGTATCTCCCATGCCGAGAGAATAAAGCCCGGAGTGCAGAAACCGCACTGTACAGCTGTTTCATCCACAAAGGCCTGCTGGATATCCGACAGACTCCCATCAGGACCGGTAAGTCCTTCCAGTGTCAGGATCTCTTTCCCATCTGCCCAGGCAGCCAGGTAAATACAGGAATCAAATGCTTCACCATTGATCAGAACGGTACAGGCTCCGCACTCGCCCACCTCACAGCCCTTCTTCACAGAGACCAGGCCGAATGTCTCTCGCAGCAAATCCAGAAGTGACATTCTCACATCGATGACGCACTCAACATCTTTCCCGTTCAAGTTGAACCGTATCTGCCTAAATCTGGTTTCCATTCAGGTGATCACCTCTTTTCCATATCCGGCTCAGCTTCCCAGGTTACAGCCTGGCACCTGCCCGTTTCATTGCTTCCAGACAGCAGCGTCTGGCAAGTTCCACCGCCACATGCTGGCGGAGTGCCTTGCTTGCTCTCCAGGAATCTCTGGGATTAATATCTTCCAGCACCAGCGGTGCGATCTGCTCCACTGTTTCCGCCGTCGCACTCATCCCGGCCGCCGCTTCCTCTGCATGAGGTGCTCTAATCGGGACAGGAGCTGCTACGCCATAAGCAATACGCAGCCGTTCGATCCTGGATTTGTCGGGAGAAAGCCTGACATTGGCACTGCATCCAGTCGTTGCAATATCCAATGCATTCCGCATCGCATATTTATAATAGTATCCCCAGGTATCCTTCCAGCTTTCTTCCGGGATCAGGATCGCTGTCTGGATCTCTCCCTCGCGGATATCCGTCTTACCCGGCCCCAGATAGAACTCACCTATCGGCAGCCGCCGGATCCCGGAGGGACCCTGCAGCTCAATAATTGCTTCATACGCGTGGAGCGTGGAAGAGGACTCGGCAGAAGTCACACCATTGCAGGTATTGCCTCCAATCGTCCCGATGTTGCGGATCTGGGGACCGCCTACCATGTCGACAGCCTCTCCAAGTGCAGCAATCTTCTCCTGAATGACAGGGTTTGCTGTGATATGAGAAAAACTGGTCAGGGATCCGATACGGATCGCACCATCCTCCTGCATGCTGACTCCCCGCAGCTCATCAAGCATATAGATCGAGATGAGTTCATGACCGGCCCGTTTACCTTCCCTCATCTGAACCAGCACATCCGATCCGCCTGCAATTATATCCGCCTGCGGATGAGCCAGACGAAGCGCGATGGCATCTTCTACACTCTGAGACTCATAATATTCCTTTATATCATACATACTGCTTACCTCCTACAATGACCGGCTTACTGCTGATCAGCCTGCCGGCCCAGCAGACCTTCTTCAGCAAAACGACGGTACAGAAGGTGCGGATTCATAGGCAGCTGGTCCAGCATCACCCCGGTTGCATTCAGGATCGCATTGCGGATCGCAGGTGCGACAGGACAAGTCGGCGGCTCGCCCAGAGCCTTTGTCCCATAAGGAGAGACGGGCTCCGGATTTTCCACAAACTGAGCCTCCAGATGCGGATGATCCATAAAGGTTGACAGCTTATAATCCAGCAGATTCCCATTCAGCACCTTGCCGGTCTTCGGATCCATCTTCAGCTCCTCCGAAAGCGCAAACCCGATCCCCATGGACATGCCGCCATGTACCTGGGCTTGTGCCAGGGCAGGGTTGATCAGCTTGCCGCAATCATGGACATTGATGATCCGGGTCACCGTCACTTTACCGAGCGGGATATCGACCTCAACTTCTGCACAGCAGACGCCGAAGGAATAAGCATTATTTGTAATCTGATACGATGACTCTGCTGTGATATGTACGGAGTGAGTCAGACTGTAGAAAGCTTCCTCTGCCAGCTCAGCCAGGCTGCGAAGCGGTTTCCCATCCGACTTGCGGACGATCATGCTGTCCACCAGATCCAGGTTGGTGATATCCTGTCTTGTAATCTCCTGCGCATATTCCAGGATCCTTTCCTTGAGCATCGTCCCGACCTTATTGATGGAAAAACCGCAGACAAAGGTCTGCCTGGAAGCATAAGCTCCCAGTCCAAAAGGTGTAACGTCCGTATCCTGTACAGACTGCACATGGACATCGCGGTAAGATTTCAGGCCGACAGCCTCTGCCGCCATCTGTGCAAAGGCCGTATCCGCGCCCTGTCCGATCTCTGTTTCACCTACCTGAAGCTGGATCGTACCGTCCTGGTTCAGGACCATACGGCAGGAAGAATGTTCCAGGGAAATAGGCCAGACTCCGGTATTGTACCAGAAAGCACCCAGTCCGATCCCCTTGCGTACCGGACCTGTCTGTCCTTCATATTCCTTGTGCTTCCTTTCATAATCCATATAGGCAATGGCCTTATCCAGGCATTGATTATAAGAGTCAAAATAATTACAGTTTTTGGAAAAGTCATCCAGATACCCTACCGGCATGAGATGTTCACGGCGGTATTGCAAACTGTCTACTCCCAGCATCCTGGCGATATCCTCGGTGTGGCTCTCGGTGGCAAACATAGCCTGCGGAATCCCATAACCCCGCATTGCCCCTGCCACAGGGATATTCGTATAGACCGTCCAGGCATCCCCTTCACAGTTCGGACAGGGGTACATCTGCGGAAGGGTACCAAGTCCTTTCGCTGCAATGGAGTGCCCGTGAGAGGCATAGGCGCCCTGATTGGAATACATCTCCATCTTTCGGGCAACAATTGTCCCATCCGGTCTTACCCAGGAAACAAAATGGATCCTTTCCGCATGACGCACACGATTGGAAATAAAGGTATCCTCCCGGGGAACATCCAGCTTGACAAGCCTGCCGCCGACTTCTTTGCACAGAAAAGCAGTAAGCGGCTCATAAAGCGCATCCTGCTTATTCCCGAAACCGCCGCCGATATAAGGCTTAATGACCCGCACATCTCCCCAGGGAATCCCCAGTGCCTGCCCCACGATCCGGCGCACGATATGCGGAATCTGGGTGGAAGACTCGATGACGATCCGGCCGCCTTCCATATGGGCGCTGACAAAATGATTCTCAATATGGCAATGCTGGACAGTCTTTGTCTCATACCATTTGTCTACGCACAAAAGCCCCGGCTCTTTGATAGCTTCCTGATAATTGCCGATCCGGATCTGGGTATGTTTCAGTACATTATCCGGGAACTCTTCGTGGAGGACAGGTGCCCCCTCCTTCATAGCCTCCTGAGCATCCAGAACGAAGGGAAGCTCTTCATACTCGATCTTAACAGCACGGGCCGCCTGGGCAGCCGCTATTTCATCTTCTGCCACAACCGCAGCCACATCGTCTCCGTAATAGCGCACATGCTGATTCAACAGCTTCCGGTCCGCTATATCCTGATGTGCCTCTTCTACAGACCATGGATGACCGGCAGTCGGGAACTGAATGTCCGGCACATCAAAACAGGTTATGATCTTCACCACCCCGGGCACTTTCAGCGCCTCAGAGATATCTACGGATTTTACAAATCCATGCGCGATAGTGCTGTGCACGACCTTCGCTGTCAGCGCATTCGCCGGACAGCGGTCAGCCGCATACAGTGCGCGGCCGGTCACCTTATCATAAGCGTCAACCCGTACCACGCTTTTGCCAACTTCCGACATACGCACCCTTCCTTTCCACAAAAGAATACTCAATTAACCAGCAGTTCCGGGAAACTGCCCCGGATCACTTCAGCGTCAGCTTCCCTGTTTTATATACATAGGTATATGTTTTCATTGTTCCGTCTTCAGAGCGGTAAATCGTACACTTTTTGGATTTATAATTGTTTGCTATGACCTGGCCCCATTTGTCCGCAGTGAAACTGCCCAGCTTCTTTGCGATGCAGACTCCGTCCAGCTTGCAGCGGTAAAGAGTCCCGGATCCCATAGAAGAACTTGTGTATTTCATATAATAGGCATACCCGTCTGCAAAAGCCTCACAAGCGCAGTATTTTCCCAGACTTTTAACCTTCTGCATACCGGAACTTGTCAATTGATAGAGACTTAGTTTGTACGCACTTACATCCGTTTTATATTCATGCTGCACCAGCACATATTTCCCGGATCTCGCCTTGATCTCTGCTTTTTTGGCAATCTTGGTCAGTCTGCCGGAATTGGTATTGTAAGTGTATGTCCACTTGCGCCACTTTTCCTCACTGGCCTTGGTCAGGTAGACATTTTTTCCTTTGACCGCAGAAACACGCCAGTAGTCGTATACCTTTTTCCGGTCTCCTTTGGGGAGGGTACGCAGGTACCGGACTCTCCCGCCGGAAATGGTCTTCTTTTTCAAAGTACGATTTGCAGGATCCACCCAGTACAGATGCTTCCCATTAGTAAATACATTGGATCCCGGATTGCTCAGAATCAGTGTATTTACCGACTTTTTCGAAGCTCCGTAATACACACTGCCATTCCGAATCTTAAAATAGCTGCTGCCTGCTTTCACCGTCTTTCCATAAGGCACCTCTATATATCCTGTACCGGCATATGCACAGATGTGCGGAACCCCAAGCCAGAGCACTCCGGCAAACAGGATCGCAAGCATGCCTGCCCAGCGCCATTTCTCTTTCATATGGTCCCCCTCCTCATCTCTCAGCTGCAGCCGAACCAATCCCTCTGATTCAAACACCTTTTCATGCAAGCATGAACGGTGTTTTGACCCTTTGCCGCCTTTATCATTCTATCACATTCCTGTTTGTTCTACCATAAGAAAAGCCTGTTTACATCCGATTTTTTTACCCTGGGATTTCTTCACTGGGCAAGCGTATCCATTCAGGCCTGATACCATCTGCCGGCTGCGCCGCAGGGGAGCACTAAACCGTTATTCGATACCGGCAGACCGATCTCATCTGCTTCCACCATCCCGTTATATGCCGGCTGCAGAATCGTTGACAGCATATAAGCCAGCACACCTGGCTGCAGGCCGGTTGTATAGGAATTGAGCAGAACAAAAAGCGGTTCTTCAGATAACAGATCTGCGCATATCTTCAGGAAAGGAAAAATCGATGTTTCCAGTTTCCAGGTTTCCCCTTTCGGCCCCCGGCCATAAGATGGAGGATCCATGATAATAGCATCGTAATGCTTTCCACGCCGGATCTCACGTTCCGCAAATTTTCTGCAGTCATCAACGATCCATCGTATCCTGTCACCCGGTATACCGCTAAGCCGCGCATTCTCGCTGGCCCAGTTTACCATTCCCTTTGCGGCATCGACATGAGTCACTTTCGCACCTGCCCTGGCAGCAGCCAGGGTGGCTCCGCCGGTATAGGCAAACAGGTTCAGCACCTGGATCTGTCTTCCTTTACTGACTGCATCCCGGATCAGCGCAGAGAACCATTCCCAGTTCACTGCCTGCTCCGGGAACAGACCTGTATGTTTAAAGCTGAAAGGCTTCAGACGGAATTTCAGATCCAGCCTTTCATAGCCGATCTCCCACTCCTGGGGCAGGTCAAAAAATTCCCATTCTCCGCCCCCCTTTTTGCTGCGGTGATAGTGGGCATTGGGCCTCTTCCAGCAAAGGTGCGTCTTATCCGTGTCCCAGATCACCTGCGGGTCAGGACGCACCAGGAAATATTTCCCCCAGCGCTCCAGTTTCTCACCGCTGCTTGTATCCAGCACTTCATAGTCCTTCCATTTATCTGCAATCCACATGGGTCTCTCCTTTCCAGACAAATCCCGGATCTGCATGTTTTTCACCGGTCAAATAGGCTGTATATTTTTCAAAAGCCGAGGGGATCGGATATTTTTCGCGGATCTCCTGCGGTCTGGCAAAGATCATTTTCTCTCCGCTTGTTTTCTCCAGCTCATCTACAAGAACATAATATGCAATCATACGCCATTCCATATGGCTGAAAATATGACGGGCATTTTCAAGAGGCAGGATACGGATAGGAGCAAGTCCGATCTCTCTGCAGTATAAGAGAACTTCCTCCCTGTCCATATGCCCGGGAAGATTGACCGGCTCGTACATGCCGGCCAGAAGCCCCCGTGAAGGCCGGCGGCAGATACCCGCCCTTTCTCCATCCCGGAATATCACAATGGTACGCTCCTCGACCCTGCGCTTTGCCGCCTTACTCCGAACAGGAAGATCCAGTTCCTTTCCCATCGCATGCGCCCGGCAAAACTCTGCAGCAGGACACTTCCCGCATTTTGGAGAAGCATTCGGCACACATATGAGAGCACCAAGTTCGATCAGGCTCTGATTAAACTCTCCCGGAAAACGATCCGGCCTGGCTGCAGTCCATCCTGCAGAATATCCAATCCTGTCCGTGTCCCTGCAGACTTCTTCCATTACGCAGGTAAGCTCTGCCTCAAAGCGCTTTTTGACCTGAGGTTTCAGAATGTCTTCATCACTGCCGCTGATCCTGGAAAGAACCCGGAGCACATTCCCATCTACAGCCGGGACGGGGAGTCCATAAGCTATGGAAGCCACCGCACCTGCTGTATAAGTTCCGATCCCTTTCAGGGAACGGATTTCCTTAAAGGCGGAGGGGAAAACCCCATCATAATCCTCCACGATCTGCCTGGCAGCCGTCTGCATGTTCCGGACTCTGCTGTAATACCCCAGCCCTTCCCACAGCTTCAGGATCTGCTCTTCGGAAGCCTGTGCCAGCGATGCGATATCCGGCAGTTCCTCCAGGAACCTGGTGTAATAGGGGATCACTGCTGTTACCCGGGTCTGCTGCAGCATGATCTCGGAAACCCAGATATGATAGGGGTCAGTATCCTGCCGCCATGGCAGGTCCCGCCGGTTTATCCGGTACCACTGTATCAATGGCTGTACCAGCTTTCTGAAAATATCCTTATTCTCTTTCTGAAGCATGGCAGCTTTTTGATCATTGTTTTTCTCCAGCTGCCTATCCATGTTCTTCATCCGTCTTATGTTCTCCGATCAGCTTTTCCATCCAGATCATATCATACCAGCGCCCGAATTTATATGCGCACAGATGAAATATCCCCGCCTGTGTAAAACCCATATGGGCATGGAAATCGGCACTGTTCGTATCCAGAAATTCATCAGGCACCCTCGGATATGCGATGCAGGCATACAGGTTCTGTATACCCATTTGTTTTAAACGCCGCTCCAGCTCCTCATAAAGCAGCTTTCCCAGTCCGCATCTGCGGAAATCCCTGTCCAGATAGATTGTCAATTCGCTGGACCAGCTGTATGCTGTCCGGCCTACAAATGCATGTGCAAATGCATACCCCGTCACCACGCCATCAACTTCGGCCACCAGAAAGGGATATTTCTCAGTAACCGTTCTGATCATGCTCTCAAACTCTGCCAGAGAGGGAGGATCATAGGCATACGAGATTGCCGTATGCTTCACATACCATGTAAAAATCTCCAGCAGTCTTCCCGCATCTGAAGAAACAGCATCCCTGATCAGGACCTTCTTATCTTCTGACATTTTTTCTCCTTAAGATCTCTGCAGCAATAGACT
>CADBQK010000316.1 GCA_902796775.1 uncultured Lachnospiraceae bacterium | reverse complement strand
GTCCGCCCCTCTACGGAATCCCAATAGGGGCATAATCCCTGGCAGGCTCCGCACCCTGTACACAGCCCCTCCTGGATCACCTGCGAATCCAATGCAAATACACTTAGCATTTCCAGGCCCCCTTCCTATACCATGATCTGCGGGATCCCGAATACCCGGATATCCATCTGCTCAGCACCTTCCGGAAGATAATCTGACAGGTGCTCCCCGCCTCCACAAAGATGATTGCGAACCAGATAAGCAAAACCGGGCTTTTGCGGAATCAGATATCCCAGTGCATATAAATGTGCGTCCAACTCCCGAAAGCAGGTATCTACCGGCAGATCGATCTCCAGAAGATCGTCCCGCTCCTGATATGAAAAACGTACGCGAACCATTTTCTCCATCATCCGCTTACGCCCCCCTTCTGCTCTGCATCACCTGCGCATCCGCTTTCTTTTTCCGGATCTGCGTCAGAGATATGCATTACGCTGCAGCCTCTGGCAAATACCCGCTCATTCATCTCCAGTACCGCTCCTGAAAAACGCTGACGCAGGACCTCCAGAAGCTCTTCACTGCTCAGAGGAGTCCCGGGCAAAGTGCTGAATGCACCCAGGAGAGCGATATTGGCTGCTCGTGAATCACCACATTCCATAGCGATCTCAGCTGCAGGTACTTTGACCGCTTCCCCGCTCAGGGAAGCGATTTCTTCATCCATTGCTTTCAGATCCGGATAGACCTGCCGGCCCTGCAGCACACCCTGCGGGTAGACCGGCCTCGGATCATAAATGATCCGGGTCTGCGGTCCGGCATACTGTCTGGCAAGCCGCAATGTTTCGAGAGGCTCGAATCCAATGATAAAATGCGCCTCTCCTCTCGGGATCAGGACTCCCATTTCATAGCTCGCGGAGACTCGTACATGGCTCATGACCGAGCCCCCTCTCTGTGCCGCTCCGTAGGTCTCACCCACTGCAACCTTAAACCCCAGATCATTCATCGTGCTCGAAACCAGCTCTGAGGCAAGGACATTACCCTGCCCCCCGATCCCGCAGATCACGATATTCAGAGGATCAAAACTGAGTCTGCCGGATCCATCCCCTCCTGTGCAAGGGACATTATTCAAACTGCTCATGACTTATTCCTCCCCGCCTTCTACGATGATTGCCCCGGCAGGGCAAAGCTCGGCACATACCCCGCAGCCAACACAGCTGACCGGATCGATGACTGCCTTGTTCTTCTCATAATCCCAGCTGTTGCCCGGGCAGCCCCAGACACGGGAACAATAGCGGTCACAGCCGCAGCCGTCCCCGATGCATTTATCCTGGTCAACCCGTACACGCCGCTTCTCGCGCTGCTTCTTGCTCATGAGTGTAGCACAGGGCTGGCGCATGATCAGCACTTTCAGTCCTGGCTGGGGGATCAGCTCTTCCAGGAGCTTCTGGGTCCCTTTCACATCAAAGGGATCCGCCTCTGTGACCTTGCAGCCCATGGACTCACAGATCGCCCGGATCGACATCGGCTCCACATGACCGCCGATCGCCGTGATCCCTGTCCCGGGATGCGGCTGGAACCCTGTCATCGCCGTTGCGGAATTATCCAGTACCATCATCAGCATGTTGGAATGATAATAACTGGCGTTGACCAGACCGGGAAGCGCTGCATGGAAGAATGTAGAGTCACCGCACATGGTCACGACCGGCTGGTGCATGCCGAAGCGGTGGAGCTGTCCCAGGCCTTCGGCAAGGTTGATCCCTGATCCCATGCAATTGCATGCCTGATATATATAGTGTCCTGCCTCCTGGCTGCTCATAATATAACATCCGATATCCCCGATCACTACGCCCGGCTCTTTCGCACAGCGTTTAAGCGCACGCCGCAGCAGATAAAAAGTCGCCCTGTGAGGACATCCGGCACAGAAATTCAGCTCCCTGTCCAGAAGCGGTGCAGTCTCACCTGCCGTTTTATCTCCTTTAAGATTTCCCTTTTTCCCTGTTACCTGTACCTGCTCACGGATCCCTGCCAATGCACGAACTGCATCCAGCACGACATCGGGATTCAGCTCGCCGATCCTGGGCAAGGCTCCGTCCCCGCGTCCGGCAAAGCGGATCTGCAGCTGATGCTTGCCGGCCAATGCCTGCAGGCCCTTCTCCAGGAAGGGATCTACCTCCTCGGCTACCAGCACTGACTTTGCACGGCGCATATGACTCAGCAGCAGTTCCTCAGGCATCGGCCAGACTGTGGCCAGAGAAAGAAGCCCGATTTCATCTGCTAGTCCGAGCCGGCGCAGAGCTTCTTTTGCATACAGACATCCTGTCCCTCCAGCTACTACAAGCTTCTCCGGCTGAGCCGGCCCTTCATAGTGGTTGTAAGGGCTCTTTTCAAACTCTTCCCTGAACTTCTCCAGGGTCTGGAGCATTGGTGTATGCCGATAGCACACACAGACCAGACGATCCCATTCATTCACCTGCTGCAGCGGATTCGCCTTTTCGGGAAGCTCGCCCAAAACTACATTCCCGCGTCCGTGGCAGACCCGGGTCGTCAGCCGGATCACTACGATCTGGCGCAGCCTCTCAGAAAGCTCAAAAGCATAAGGCACCAGATCCTTGGCCTCCTGCATATTGGTGGGCTCGAGCATAGGCAGGTCCGCCGACTCCGCCATAAAACGGGAATCAAACTCATTTGTACTGGAATGCGCACTGGGGTCGTCGCTGGTAACAACCACCACACCGCCGATCACACCATGCTGTGCCCCGCAGTGCAGGGCATCCGCACAGCATAAAAAACCATTCTGCTTTACAATACACATAGAACGGGCATGGGCAAGGCTCGTCCCGATACAGGCCTCCAAAGCGCATACCTCATTCGTCGCCCACTGTGCATAAAAACCTCTATCATTCGCGATCCTGCCAAGCATATCCAGGATCTGCGAAGATGGTGACCCCGGATAAGATGCCGCGAAATTGATCCCGGCCTCTACCGCGCCCCTTACGATTGCCTCATTTCCCTGCATTAGACACACCTTCCCAGGCGCATCGATCGTCGTCGTCCATTCCATCCGGGCAGCACCTCCCCCTGCATACAGGAAAACACTGATGCACTCTGCCCCGGCTGCTGACCGGGATCATTATCACCAATGTACCCTTCGTCATTTTTCCGACAAAAAAGGAAAGATTCTTTTATCTTCCCATCAAATACAGTCAAAAAATGTGCAAAAAGTATCTATCCTATTATATATTCTGCAATATTGGTATTATAACATATTTGTCAGACTTTGTACATTCTTTCTAAGACACTTTCACAACATAGTCGTGAACTACTCGGCAATTGAATTGCCAGAGCATCGGATCAAATGCGGCATACGCCGCATTTGATTCCGGGTGCGTCCATAACACCTCTACTGCTGCC
>CADBQK010000315.1 GCA_902796775.1 uncultured Lachnospiraceae bacterium | reverse complement strand
TTTATAGAAAGCCGTGCCGCAGACTCCGCGGCCTTTTTTTATTACTACACAGGCCAGCCTTCCCTGGAACGGTCCGAGGATCAGTTCTTCGCCGTTGACCATATAAAAGCCTGCCCAGTTTATGTCGGAAAGTCCGTAGAAAAGCAAAGAGGATGCGTTAGCCATTACAGGCAGGGCGTTGCTTGAGGCGTTTGCGAGAGACTTTATCTGCTCTATAAGCATTTCATAATCAGCAGCCATTTATCCTTTCCTCCATGACGAAGCCGTTTCATTTGGTAATCATGATTATACAATATTTGTGCTGATCGGAAAAGCGGTCAAATGCTGCCGGAACGATTCCAAAAGAAGGAGTTGCTTTTTGAGATCGGAATGAATAAACTGGAGCTATATTAGACAGCCACAGAGAGATTTGTGCCAATTCCGCAGGCGGAAGAAGCATGATACACAGTAATATTTTCAACAGGGCAGTAGAAGGAGAAACAGCATGAAGAAGAAACGTAAGATCCTGCTGACAGCGGCGATCGTTCTTAGCCTGGCAGTCTGCGGGGGCGGCTCCTGCGTACTCGAAACAGAAGCGGCAGAAACTCAGACCGAATCGAAATCCGAAGAGCCTGCTGCCGAAAGTGATGTCGTGCATCATGATCTTTCGCAGGAATACAGCTACAGTTATGAAGAAGGGGCGATCACTCTTTTGGAAACAGAGAATGTGCGCCTTACGGCAAAGCGGCTCAAATATGAGGATTCTTCAGCTTTGAAACAGGAAGACGCCAAAGATGGGATGATCCTGCGTTTGTCAGTACGAATGGAGAACCTTACCGGTGGGGACATTACTGTTCTGATAAACGGAGCAGGCGGGAGTATTTCACACATGCGTGTTAATGCAGGAGAAGCTCCCGGAAGATATATCACAGGGCCTTTATATGACTGGAACGGACTGATCGGCGAAACAGAAGATTGTTTCCAGAGTGTCGTACAGTTACAGTTCACCAATGAAGAAGGAGAAGTAGTCGATCAAGTACAGTTTGACTGGTATTCTTCGGAAAAAACACCGTTTGTCAATATCCTCACAGGCGATGCTGTAGATTTTCAGAGTGTTTCTGAAAGGGAACCGGGGAACACAGGATCAGCTTCAGAAAACGCAGCAGCCGGTGAAGAAGAGCAGACATATACTCTGATGTTTGCCACGCACTTTCAGGAGCAGACAGAGGATCCGGGCCTGTCAGACAGCTTGCGGGATTATTTCACTGCAATAGAAACAGCCACGGATGGACATGTAAAAACGGACGCATATTATAACGGTTTAGTGTTTTCCAGAAATGAGATGTATGAAGCACTCAGGAGTGGTATGGTTGATATGGGGATCATATCGCTGTCAGATCTTCCGGACTCTGCTCTGCTGGCGAATGTCGTGTCCCTCCCGCTGCAGGGCTTTGATGACGGCATTAAGGCTACAGAAGCAATGTGGGCTCTGGTCAGAGAATCCCCGGAAGCTAAAGCACAATTGGAAGCACAGGAAGTAAAGATACTTCAGCTCTTTGCCTATGCGCCGATGATACTTAAACCGGCACAGGATTTCAGTATGGACGATCTCCAGGGAAAAGGCTGCGTATTTGCACTCTGCTTTAATAAAGAAAGCTGGAACATGCTTCCGGAAAAATACCGGAAAGCCATCGAGAATCTCTCCGGCTATGAATCTTCGCTTAAATTTGCTGAAGCCGCGGTGACGAACAATCTGCTGGAACGTAAGCAATTAGAAGATATGATGCTGACGTTGCTGGATCCTTCGGATGAAATGTATGCACAGGTGCAGGATGCCTGCAATGCCTATGCCGCACAATGGGCAGATCTGGTAACTGCGGCCACTGGTATAGACGGAACCGCTTTCCTGGAACAGACGAAAGCCATGTACTCCATTTATTGAGGCTTTTTTACAGGGAGAAAAGGCTTAATACGCTGAATCCTGCAGACTGTAACTAATTACTGAAAGTAGAGGCTGATATGAGAGATCATTCGAAACATGTACAAGTTGAAAAAGAACAGGCAGTAGAGATCATTATTGATAACTGTCATTTTGAGCCGGAAGCAGAGATCGTTCCGGTGGATGGATCCATCGGAAGAGTATTGGCGGAAGATGCGGTATCACAGTGGGACAGCCCCAACACGCTGACCTGCATGATGGATTCCGTGGCGGTGCACTGGGATGATTTTAAGGACGGCATGCCGGAT
>CADBQK010000314.1 GCA_902796775.1 uncultured Lachnospiraceae bacterium | reverse complement strand
TTTTGAGGGTAAAGCATGGTAGAATGTTATTGAGCAGTCGTGGTCGTTTCTGCGGTATCAATATTCAGCGTCAGTTGCTGCCCTTTGCCGAGAATCTGATTGATGATGTGAAGGGTTCTCACGGGTTCGTCGCCGACCAAACGTTTTGTCCATTGGATCGGTGCAAAGCAGGAGGTGACAATGGTGGAGAAGGGAGACATTTTCCTTCCGGGGTTATGTTTATGGGCGACAAAGGCTTCTCCGTGTGCTTTTGATCGTGCTTGGAGCAGGAGGAGCAATTCACTGATCAGATCGGGATCGTAGATGAGAGGGCCTGCGAAATCGTTGATGATCAGACAGTTTGTCTTCATGAGTTCATTATACAGTACATTTTTCTTTGCATCTTTCGTTTTGAAATTAAAAACGTTCATTAGTTCATAAAAGTCGATGTATCGTACGCTGTGTCCCGCCCGGCAGATAAGATCGCCGAGCCCAATGGCAAGCGTTTCCATTCCCTGTTCCGGGATACCATAAAAGACCAGATTGGGATTGGAATCTGTCAGAAAGTTGAGCGTGATGATTTCCTCATACAGGGAGAGATTATCACCGGACAGTTGTGATCGATCAAAGTCAGCCAGAGTTTTGTGATCCGGATAGTTCGGAAACTTTGCATCCTCAAGCAGCTTAGTGATCTGATCTGTTTCGCGGTTGATCTGAGTATCCTGTAATATCTTTTTTATTTCAACACCGAGATTGGGATGGTTTTGTACAACCTGGACGATCAGACTCTTAAGATAACGGTCCTTGGAAAAGGACATCATCTTTGTAAGTTCAAGCTGAACCAGCATTTCGTTATTCGTGTTTTCAGACATTGCTACAGTGCTCATTAATTACTTTCCTCCAGTCGATTAAGATTTCTTTCTGTTCAGGCAGCCAACGACGGAAGTCGTCCGTCTTTTTCTGCTTCTTTCGTTTATGCTGTATGATTTCCTGTTTGGTTTTGGAGTAGCTCTTGCGGATATATACCGGAAGCTTACGCCTGCCAAGAATGTAATACTGTCCGTCAATCAGGGCGAATATCGTGTTCTCCAGATCGATGATCTCTCCTTCACAACCGGCAAGGCTTTCGTCCACATGGTAAACCTGTCCGCGATAGAAGACGCAGCCGTCTCTTGTAACCGTGACGGTTCTGTATTCGTAGTAGGGGATTGCCGGGAGTGCATTTAACCCTTCGTTCGGGAGTCGTTTGTAGGGAATCTCTTCTGTGGTTTGGTGTACATCGTTGTTTACAGTATCACACCAGAGAATTGCTTTCCGATTAAGTTCTGCCAGATCATGCCCGGTTTTTCTGTCCAGCATCGGCATGAAGTCACCTTTAAAGTATTCTACAAAACGTTCAACCTTCCCTTTTTCCTGTGGCCGTCGAATGCGTGCCAGCGTGATCTGGAAATCGTAGTAGTCTGCGAATGCAGTGAATTCCGGGACGAGTTCTCGTTCGGTTTTTCCGGGCTTCTTTGGATTGATACAGCGATTAACTACCTGCGGCATGTTGTCGAAAAGCATTTCTCTTGGGCTTCCGTTGAAGTATTGAAAGGCGTGTTCGATGCATTGGATCAGCGTTGATGTTTTCATCTCAGTGACGAATTCCACATAACGCATCCTGGAATACCCGAGGATGAGAAAAAATGCATAGAGTTCTAGCTCTTTACCATCAATCGTTACTGAAAAACCGGGGAATTCTGCCCAGTCGGCCTGCCCCTGTTGACCTGGTTTTGTTTCATAGCGTATGGTATCAAAATCCAGTTCTCTTTTTATTCGTTTCACCGCACTTTTGACCGTGGAGTACGAGATGTTAGCGCCTTTGTTCCGAATCGCTCTGTGGATGGATGTGACGGACGGGTCGCCCTTTTGTAGAAGATCCCGAATGAAATCCACATAGGGGAGAATCAGTGGATTTTTTGGATTTGAGGTGCGGATATAGACGTCCTTATCCTCGGATCGTTTTAATACGGCACGTATGGTATCCCTATGGCATCCGTACTTTTTTGCCAGTGCGGCTATCGTATACAAACCGGTAGAATAGTCGGTCCGTATTTCAGGAGCTTCAGTGGTTAACATAATGCATTCCTCTTTTCTTATGTTTTTGGCGCGCAGGTGAAACAATATCATATTTAATTCCTTAAATCAAAACTATATTTTTAATAGTTTTTCACATATAATCAAACATTTACAAATGGATTTACCGCAGTTTCTAAATGTTCTCGCTGGGAACAGGGGATAAAAGGAGGTGAAACCATGGCGAGAAAAAGGCGAAAACTTCCGTTTGATGCAGTAGGATCGGAGTTTGATCGGGGTATATCTACAGCGGTCTATCTACGGCTTTCGGCGGAAAACAGCGGGAAGGACGATGACGGCATGTCGATGGAAAACCAGAAGAAGATATGCATGGATTTTCTGCAGAAGCATGACGAACTGGAATTGTATGACGTGTATGAGGATAATGGAAGATCGGGAACAGATATGGATCGGCCGGCGCTGAACCGGATGCTGGAAGATATCCAAAACGGAAGAGTAAAATGTGTCATCGTTAAGGACTTGTCGCGGTTCAGCAGGAACTATCTGGATGCCGGTATTTATCTGGAAAATGTTTTTCCTTTTCTGGGTGTACGTTTTATCTCGATCGCGGATAATTTTGACAGCTTTTCGATGGATGCCTCCGGAGCCGGCTTTATGATAGCAATAAAGAATTTGCTGAACGCTGAGTACGCAAAGGATATATCTCGGAAGATCAATTCGACTTTTCAGGAGAGGCAAAGAAAGTGCCAGATCCTGCCTTCCTTCGGTCCGTATGGGTATGTGAAATCGAAGAGTGTGGCATATCGTTATGAGATTGACGAAGAGACGGCTCCTTATGTGAAACGGATCTTCGCCTGGACTATCGAAGGGAAAAGGTGGTGTGAGATTATCCGGTT